>JACMQM010000333.1 GCA_014376985.1 Cytophagaceae bacterium
ATTATATGAACGAAGCATTTCTAATGCTTCATTGCCATTGGATGCGGTTTCATACTGTATATATGGACTGATCTTTAACAATACTTCAGCAAAAAGTTCTCTGTCCTCTTCATCATCATCTACAATAAATATTTTAAGTGTATTCATTATTAATTCTATTCAATAGCCGGACTTATATTATTAATTTATAAAATAACTAAAAGGTGATTTAGATGCATTGAAATTAGAGTGCCGAACGTTAATTGTTACAATATCATCTGATTTAAGCTATTTGATGTGCTTTTAAGTTGTTTTATTTAAAGGTAGGATTAAGTAATAGCGAGAATAATCTACAGTAATGATACGATTAGGGGTTTAAGTAGGGCATAAGTAGTTATATTTTATCCGCCTTTTGTTAAAAGAATCTTAAAGTTTAGTTAATCAATCACAGCTATTTTTAGGAATCCAATAAGATGTAACTGGCCTACAGAGGAAATCCATTTATTTGGTGCAGGAATTGAATCAGGTTAAGAAAATGTAAGAGCTGGAATCAGAGTTGACCCATTATAAGAAGATGTGTGCAGAGCTTGCTCATCAATTAGGTTTTAAAGGACGTCATCGAAAAAAAGCTTAAGGCCTTCTGAGAAACGGGAGTTGGTTGTTAGCTTTTTCATAATGTAATTATATTAGTTTGGTTTTAGTAAATGAATATTGCGTTGAAGCACGAATGTGTCAGCCCATCTTATATGATGTAAAAATGTCAAATTAAAAGAGATGTTATCTGAATATATATAGGAGTCTTTAGAGGCCCTGTTTCAAATGTGTAAAAATGGTGATTATACTTATCACTTGAACTTACATTGTTATACTTTAATACTAAAAGTTATAAAATTTTGGTTTAAGACTTTTTTAATACCTACGAGGCATTGTAGTTGCCTTAACTAAATATAAAAATATCAGCTAATTCCACCTAAATCCTAACAAGTATGAGCAATGAAAAATTCCAAACCTGTATTGAAGCCTGTTTGGCTTGTGCTGTAGAATGCGAACAATGTGCTACAGCTTGTTTAAATGAACAAGACGTGAGTAAAATGGCTAAATGCATTCTTATTGACCGTGATTGTGCGGACATATGTTTTACTACCGCCAAATTACTCGCCAGAGACTCGCAACATGGACAACACTTAATGGCTGAATGTGCTGAGGTATGTGAGGCCTGTGCAGCTGAATGCGATAAACATGCTCATATGGAACATTGTAAAGTATGTGCTGAAGCTTGCAGAGCATGTGCAGAAGAATGCAGAAGCATGGCAGGTCCAGTTAAGATGTAATTCAAATTAGCCACGTATCAATACGTGGCTGATTTTATCCTATTTTAAGATCAATCACATCGTTATGAAATTATTTTATCCGTTTTTTCTAATTTCTTTTTTTGCCATTTCAATTGTGTTTGCCCAACATGATAATCATAAAATGGGTAAAGATTCCTCTAACATGGGCAATGCTACCCACGATATGGAAGAAATGGATATGGATAGCAGCAGTTCTTCTCCTGCTATGCATAGTGCTTTGTCAATAAATTTACCTATGAATCGCAATGGGTCTGGTACTACTTGGCATCCGGATAATTCTCCAATGTATATGAGCATGTTTCATAGTAAGAGATGGATGTTTATGCTTCATTATGGCGTCTTTGCTAACTATACAATTCAGAATTTTAATAACCCCTCAAAAAGAGGAGGCAATATGTTTTATTCCAATAACTGGGCAATGTTGATGGCTAATAGAACCATTGGCAAAAAAGGATTATTTATGATCAGAGGGATGTTCTCTGCCGATCCATTGACAACAGGTGGTTATGGTTACCCTTTATTGTTGCAAACGGGGGAGACTTGGAAGGATCAACCGTTATTGGACAGACAACACCCTCATGATTTAATTAGTGAGTTATCTATTGGATACAGCCAAGCATTTTCAAAAAATATAGATGTATATGGCTATCTCGGTATACCTGGGGAACCTACTATAGGTCCTCCAGCTTTTATGCATCGTCCATCAGCATTGAATATGCCTACTTCACCCATCAGCCACCATTGGCAAGATGCAACTCATATAACCTTTGGTGTCGCTACAGTAGGTGTCCGATATAAAAATGTCAAGCTTGATGGATCAATCTTTACAGGGCGAGAACCCAATGAGAACAGGTATAATTTTGATCAGATGCGTTTTGATTCCTATAGTGCCCGTCTATCTGTCAACCCGCATAAGTCTCTCGCTCTGCAAGCTTCTTATGGCTATATAAAGAGTCCGGAGACACACGCACCGGATGAAAACATAAACAGGTTCTCCGCTTCTGCTTTGCATAATATTTATTTGGGTAAACGAATACTGTCCTCCTCATTTATTTGGGGGATGAACAGTAAGAAAAGTATTGCAGAAGATAATCGTGAACACTCAAATTCATTTTTACTCGAATCTGCTTTACAAGGTGAGAAGATGAATTATTTTACACGATTGGAAACTGTTCAGAAATCAAATGATGAATTGCTGATTGCGAGTGGTGATAAACATTTTGTGAATACTATATACGCTATAAATCTTGGAGCCTCTGTTTATTTATATAAATCCAAGTATATATGGATGGATCTGGGAGCAATGACAACGTTGAATTTATTTAATCAAGAGATTGAAACTTATTACGGAAAGAATCCTATGTCTATAATGGGATTTTTGCGATTGGTGCCTCCAAGAATGGGTAAGATGAAGATGTAATTTTATGTCCTTAGCTTTTGATTTAAGTATGTTAATTTATGCAAAGCCTATTAGGTTGACAGTTTAGCGCATATAATGCACTTTATTGATTTACAAAATATTAGTGACCTATTCAGATCACAATTAAAAATAATATTTTAATAGTTTTTTGAAAGGGGTAAGTATATAGGAAAGAAATGGATCAGTGTACTATCGCTCAGGTTTCCTTTGGAATCTTATGAAACGATGTCCTTATCTGGTGACTGGATTACAACGAGCAAATTTTAAAAACGGTTGGTTATAATACAGCATAGCATAATTGAAAGTATAAAACGTATAATGATAAAGCTAAAACCCTATTCATCAACAATACTCGCAGTCGGAGGATTACTACTTATGGGAATGGGTATTTATTTTGTATGGTTACGTCCTGCTTTATTAAGTGAAGATGTACAGTACATGAAAACATCTGTATTGGTAATGAATGAAGTGGTGCCAGGTTTATCACATTGGTTACAAAAAGTATTTTGGGTAATGGGTGCATACATTTTCACCACTGGTTTATTGACCGTCTTTATTTCTTACACCTCTTTTCGAACACGCACACGTGGAGTATGTAGTGTAGTTGCTTTAACAGGAATGAGTTCAATCGGTTCCATGACGGTTGTGAATTTTATGATTGATTCAGACTTTAAATGGCTCTTATTAATTTTTATAATCCCATGGGCAATTGCCTTGATTCTATACAAATTTAACAAATAAGAATATATAAAATGGAACATCAACCCGATCAAAAAAAATACACTTGCCCCATGCACCCACAAATAATGGAGGATAAGCCAGGTGCATGTCCTATCTGTGGAATGACACTCGTATTGAACAGCAAGATTGAAAATAAAGAAGTGAGTTCACCTCACCAACATGGAAATCCGGCAATGGGTCATGAGGGTCATAATCATAATGCGATGATTGCTGATTTCCGAAAACGTTTTTACGTGGTGTTGGCACTGACTCTTCCCATCATGCTATTGTCAACGATGATACAAAATTTTATTGGGGTCAATTGGCAATTTATAGGTTCCCCTTACATTTTATTTGTTTTATCCACCGTAGTATATTTTTATGGGGGCTGGCCTTTTCTAAAAGGTTTGGTTGATGAACTAAAGGCAAAAAATCCAGGTATGATGTTTCTGATAGGTTTTGCTATAACGGTAGCTTATGGATATAGTGTAGCGATCGTATTTGGTTTACAGGGAATGGATTTCTTTTGGGAATTGGCAACTCTAATTCTGATTATGCTTTTGGGACATTGGATAGAAATGAAATCAGTTGCAGGGGCATCTAAAGAATTAGAGTTACTGGTAAATTTAATGCCTTCGGATGCCCACAAAGTAATGCCTGATAGCATTCAGGAAGTAAAGACCGATACATTGAAAGAGAACGATATCATTCTGGTAAAGCCAGGTGAAAAAGTTGCAGCAGATGGTATAATAGTAGAAGGTGAAAGTTATTTAAATGAATCTATGTTGACTGGCGAATCAAAGCCAGTACAGAAAGTAAAAGGTGATAAAGTAATAGCAGGCGCTATCAATGGAAACGGATCTATAAAAGTTTCTGTGACTCATGCTGCAAAAGATTCTTACCTCTCACAAGTTATAAAGCTGGTGGATGATGCACAGAAATCAAAATCTAAAACACAATTACTAGCAGATACAGCTGCAAAATGGTTAACTCTAATTGCGATTGTAGGAGGTATTACCACCTTTCTGTATTGGTATTTAACAGGGCAATCTCTAGCCTTTGCGATGGAAAGAATGGTGACCGTAATTGTGATTTGCTGTCCGCATGCGTTAGGTTTAGCGGTACCTTTAGTCGTGGCTAAGTCCACTGCTTTATCAGCGAAAAATGGGTTGCTTATTAAAAATAGAACTGCCTTCGAAAATGCAAGAAAAATCACTACCATTGTATTTGACAAAACAGGGACACTTACTGTCGGTAAATTTGCAGTCTCAAAAATCGTTTCGCTAAAAAATGATTTAAATGAAAATGAAATTATTCGTTTAGCATCTGCACTCGAACAAAAATCAGAACATCCTATTGCCGCAGGAATCATGCAAAAGGTAAAAGATCTGTCGCTGGTCGTTCCATCCACAGAAAATTTTAATGCCATTACGGGTAAAGGTGTAGAAGCTATAGTAGAAGGTAAAAAGATAGCAGTGGTGAGTCCAGGGTATTTAAAAGAACTTAATGTTATTCTTCCCGATAACTTTACCGCCAATGATACGGAAACAGTCGTGTTTGTGATCATCAATAATGAATTGTCAGGCTACATTGCCTTGTCAGATGAAATTCGCCCGGAATCAGCAGACGCCATAAAAACGTTAAAAGAAAATAATATAAAATCTATACTACTAACAGGAGATAATAGTAAAGTTGCAAAAAGTGTAAGTGATGCATTAAATATGGATAGTTTTTTTGCTGAAGTATTGCCTCATCAGAAGTTAGAAAAAATCAAGGAATTACAAAGCAAAGGTGAGTTCATCGCCATGACAGGTGATGGTGTAAATGACGCACCAGCCTTGGCACAGGCAGACATCGGTATTGCTGTAGGTAGCGGTAGTGATATTGCTGCGGAAACCGCAGGCATTGTTTTGGTAAACAGCAATCCAAAAGACATTGTGAGTTTAATTTTATTTGGCAAAGCCACTTACCGCAAAATGATTCAAAATTTAATTTGGGCTACAGGTTATAATGTAGTGGCATTGCCATTAGCAGCAGGGGTTTTATACAAACAAGGTATTTTACTTAGCCCTGCCATTGGAGCAGTTTTGATGACAGTGAGTACGGTTGTTGTTGCTATTAATGCGAGTATGTTAAAAGTGAAGAAATGATAAACCGACTATATATATTCTTTCATGCAGCACAAGGACTTATATTTAGTGAGATTGTGGGTATTAGATATAGCGCTATAACTAATAGAGATAATCCTAAAGAACCATACGCAAGCTTCAGCCAGCCAGTAAAGAAACTTCCTAATAACAGTTTGCAGAACAAGTATAGTCTTTTTCAGGCACAAACACCTAAGAATGATAAAGCAAGGGAAGCTAAAAAGATTGAGAAAAAAACAATCTTCATTACCTAAAAAAGAATGAATTTTAAAAAGTGTTTTCAATGCACGGATTTTAACAAGTTGATCTGAAAATTACTAATTAATATTTTGTCTGTACATATAGTTTGTTTTTTTTAATTTGAGTTTGAAAATTAAGTAAGCTATAAGTAATAAAATCATAGACAATATTCCTCCAAATAGAAAATCGTTTCCTGGAAAGTAACTTCCTGCAAACCCAGCGAGAGGATAGGCTATAGCCCACCACAAATGAGAAAAGGAAAAATGAGAACCGAATACTTTACCTTGTTCATTCGCTTCAATATTTTCACCAATCAATGTCTCAGAAGGCATCTCAGCCAGGCTTTGTCCGAGTCCTGCCAGCGACCATAAGATAAGTAAAACTGGAAATGAGGTATAGTTTGCTATGCTTATAGATAGGGCAAGAATAAAAGCACCTATTATAAGCGATGTACGTCTACTCTTCGATTTATCAAAGTTACCCGCTGCAAATGCAGCTATAGCAGCACCAATTGCAAAGGCTGCCATTGTCCATCCATATTGTTTATCGCCAAGTTGAAGCGCTGTTTTAACATGGCCTACGGTATTCACTAAGATCATTGCTCCAGCTATAGCAGAAATGAATTCAATGGCCAGTGAAAATCTGATCAAGCGGTTACCGAATAGAAGTTTAGCACCTTTCAGTACATCTTCCCAGGTAGAGAGCTTTTTCTGATAAATCTCAGCAACGGGTTTACTGATGAGTGCAGCAGGTAATAGCAAGATCAACAGACCTGCAAGAACAAAAGATATAGCATCAACAAAGAAAATGTCTCTTGCTCCAAACCACACAGCCATAATTCCTGCAAGGCCAGGGCCAAGTACACCCAACAACTGAAAGGTTGCATTAGAAAGGCCAATGGCTTGCCGATAATTTTTTGGCTCTACAATTTGTGGAATAATGGACTTGTAGGTAGGAGTGAAGAATGCATTGAAAATATTTAATAGAAATATCAATACATAAATCTGCCATTCCGCATTGACGAAAGGAAGACAACATACAATCGCCATGCGGATAAAATGTGTAATATATAATATCTTTTTACGATCAATTCTGTCTGCCAATACTCCTGCAAAAGGTGAGAAAATAATAAATGCAATGACTCTTAACGTTAAGGCAGCAGCCAGAATGGGTGTTGATCTTTCTTTGCCAAATTGATAGGAAAGCAGAGCAAGTCCCACCCATGTAAACGCATCGCCAAGCAGACTGATCGTTTGAGCAAAATATAATGTGGCAAATGTTTTTTGTTTAAGAGCTTGGAAAGGCTGAGACAGTTCTTTTAAGATGTTTTGCATTCTATAATTCATATTGACCTTTCAATCTTATCGATACTTAATGTCTTTGTCTGTGTTGTTAAGTGTAGATGTAACCTTGGTGTGTTTAATAAATTCGAAGGTAGTAGGTCCCTTGACGTCTTTGTTAGAAATCGTAGTAGTCTTGATGTCCAATACATAGAAGAAAATATTA
>JACMQM010000006.1 GCA_014376985.1 Cytophagaceae bacterium
AAACTAAATAAATACTCAAGAAACAATTATGCCTTTCCGTTGCCGAAATTAAATATACTATTTGATCTACTTAGAAAATAATAAAAATCATAGATTGTCATGCTTTCTATGAAAAATTTCCCGGAATTGTATCCAAAAGGCTAACCGAACATTAGTTTTTAATGCCCCGCTGATGTTTCCTGAATAATTGGTTTCAGCTTCACGATTGTAGTTTATATTGTTTAATCCAAATCCTTGTACAAAGGATACTGTAGCATATAATCCTTTTATAATTACAAAAGGATACACATAATCAAATTAGCACTAAATGTATGGACGATGCCATTTTTTATGAATGAGGATGAGTCAAAAGAATGTTTAAATGAATGCGATACAAGCCCTGAATCTCTTTCTACGGTGCATGAAAAATAGTAGCCTTCTACTAAAATAAATCCTGCACTTTTAAGTTTTGTTTCCATAAAAAAACATAAGGGTTTCGGTAAAATAATTTCTTATAATTAACGATATAATTAGTATTCAATGGTATTAATGTAGCTTTTACATCAGGCCTTATTTCATATAGATTACTGCTGGTATATTGGGGATAGCTTTTAGAATTTTTCACATAGAGCCCTTTGTAATTTTGATAATAGACATCGTTTGCAAAACGTCTGAAATTAAAATGCATTTATGCATCTGTGTATTTTGTTTTTCCTCTAGTATGATTGTCATTATTATTAAAGAAAACTTCTGTACATTCTATGCAAATAATCAACTATTTCAGGATACACGGCTTTTGCATATTTATCAACTTCGAAAAAATGTTTTGACAGCCTATTAATTGTAATTCCCGTCCCCCTAAAGTATTAAAACCAAAGTCTAATCTTTCAAATTCAGTTTCCTGATTAGGCCATCATTTTAATAATATCTTCAAACGAATAATCTCCAAAATATTTAAAGGATTTTGCAATACCGCCCTTTAAGCTGCGAGATTCTCGAAGGCTCGGAGCATTCGAGGCGGAGTCTTTCAGGAGACTTTGTAGGAACTATAAGATGCTCGCCAGCTCAGTTTTAGTTCTAAAAATAGTAATCAAACTAACAATTAACAACTAACAACTAACAACTTTTTTCCTTCTTCCTCCCACGTCAACTCCACCGGACGAGCCGTACTTTTATAAAAACCAGGCATCTTCAGCAAACGAATCAACAGATCAGTATGAGTCTGCTTATAATTGATACACAAGCCGGCATCATAAGCCGTTACCAATTTCTGCCACACAGGATTCGTCGTACACAACACTGGCAACTGATGACTGATGTATTCGTACAGTTTAGTTGGAATTCTATTGCGTGTAGCGATATGATCACGGTAAGCCACCAGTCCCCAGTCCGCTTCCCGCATGGCTTTCAGAATCTCCGTATGAGGGAGTGGCTGATCTAAAGGCATGGCTTCTATAAAAGACTTACCCTTGATATAATCCTGTAATTTCTTTTGTTCCTTTTGATCGGCACAGTAACCCACGATGCGTAAATAAAAAGTAGGATCGGCTTCGTATAATTTTTCTGCGAGGTCAATGGCTTCATAGATTCCATACTCGGCAGAGAGGGTTCCGGAAAACAACAAACAGGTACGCACTTTCAATACCGCATTTTTACGAGCCTGCAACACGATAGGATCTACCAAGGCTTTATTGGCTACCACTATTGCTTTTGATTGTATGAAAGGCATCTCCTGCAGGTAACAGTTTTCTGCTGCAATGATGGTCGTGAAAAAAGCAAGGGTGATTCGTTCTTTCAAGCGCACCCAAGAAGCTATAACCCAACGAAGAAAAGAAGGGAAGGCCTGAGTATGCAAAATGTTGAGGTAATAATTTTCCTGCAGATCATACACCAGTTTGACCGAAGGATGAAATATTTTATACAATAAAAAAGGAATCAATAATTCGTGTGTACAAGCAATGGCTACCGATGGCTTTAATTGAAAAAGCAAACGCAGAACTTGCCATGAAGCGAATAGTCTTTTGAAAGACAGTCGTTTAAAGTAACCAAGTCCATGTGTCTGAACAGAAGTATCATGCGTCGTTTGATCCACTGTACCATAACCGACCACGTGGATAATTGCCGCCCTGTTTTTTGATAGGGTAATAGCAATTTTTTCGTACATTCGTGGCTCGTATACAGGCTTTAGTACCGAAGCAATGACAATAGTGGTACCGGTCATATAGGAGTAAATATAGTTATTAATACCATAAACACGTTTTTGTAACCAATGAAGGAATTGATTGAAAAGGCTTGGGAAGACAGAAGTTTGATCCAGACCCCCGAAGTTCAGGCAGCCATTAGAGCAGTGATTGAAGATTTGGACAAAGGAAAAATACGTGTCGCACAACCAGGACCGGACAACACATGGATTGTTAACGATTGGATCAAGAAAGCAGTAATCTTGTATTTCCCTATACAGAAAATGCAAACCCTGCATTCAGGTCCATTGGAATTCTATGATAAAATGGATTTAAAAAAAGGCTACGAAGCCTTAGGTGTGCGCGTGGTTCCTCACGCAGTAGCACGTTACGGCGCTTACCTGGCTAAAGGCACTATATTAATGCCTTCTTATGTAAACATCGGTGCTTACGTAGACGAAGGTACCATGGTAGATACATGGGCAACAGTAGGCAGCTGTGCACAAATCGGTAAGCACGTACACTTAAGCGGTGGTGTTGGTATCGGTGGCGTATTGGAACCGGTACAAGCAGCTCCTGTCATCATTGAAGACGGTGCTTTCTTAGGTTCCCGTTGTATTGTAGTAGAAGGTGTGAGAGTAGGAAAAGAAGCCGTACTAGGTGCAAACGTAGTATTGACAGGCAGTTCTAAGATCATCGATGTTACAGGTCCAGAACCCATTGAATACAAAGGATATGTTCCGGAACGTTCAGTAGTTATTCCAGGTACCATCACCAAGAAATTCCCCGCAGGAGATTTTCAAGTACCCTGCGCCTTGATCATCGGCAAACGCAAGCCTAGCACGGATTTGAAGACATCGTTGAATGATGCGCTGAGAGAAAATAATGTTGCTGTTTAGTTAATAGTGAAGAGTGAAAGGTGAAGGGTAACAGTAAATAGTTAGCGCTTCGCTTTTGATATATTCTATTATACAATAAAGAGACTGCTGTAACTAGCAGTCTCTTTTACTTAAAACAAAACCTTCACTGTTCACTGTTCACTACATTTTAAATCGTTCCGCAACCACCAACTCTTTATTCCCCGAAGCATACTGATAAAACCCCGACCCACTTTTCACTCCCAAATGTCCTGCCTGTACCATATTGATTAAAAGAGGACAAGGCGCATACTTCGGATTACCAAACCCATCTTGCAAAACTTTCAAGATGGCTAAACAAACATCCAAACCAATAAAATCAGCCAATTGCAGCGGGCCCATGGGGTGAGCCATGCCTAATTTCATGACTTGATCGATTTCTTCCACACCGGCCACGCCCTCAAAAAGGGTAGCAATAGATTCATTGATCATGGGCATTAAAATCCGATTGGCCACAAAGCCAGGATAGTCGTTTACCTCCACCGGAATTTTTCCTAGCTTTTTGGATAAATCCATGATACCCTCACATACTACTTTTGAGGTATTATAGCCTTTAATCACCTCTACTAACTTCATGACAGGCACCGGATTCATGAAATGCATACCAATAACTTTATCGGGACGTTGAGTGGCAGCCCCTAATTTAGTAATAGAAATAGAGGAGGTATTACTCGCCAAAATACAGTTCGACGGAGCTTTTTTATCTAATTCTTTAAAGATAGAAAGCTTGATTTCCAGGTTTTCTGAAGCTGCTTCGATCACTAAATCACAGTTTGCAAGGGCATCAAACAATTGATTGGTAAATTGGATACGATTCATCGTTTTTTCGACATTCTCTGTAGCAATCAAGCCTTTTTCTGCTTGACGACGCAAGTTTTTCTCAATGGTTAGTTTTGCTTTATCTAATTGATTTTCAGATAAATCATAAATTGAGGTTTCGTATCCGTTTAGGGCTGTAACGTGCGCAATACCATTTCCCATGGTACCGGACCCGATTATTGTGATTTTTTTCATGTTTATACTTGTAAGGCTGAATTAGTCCTGTTAGATTTATTCTACTAATCTAGTAGAATTTATATTATTTTGATCAATACAATATAATCGTTCTAAATAAAGTTATTAGAATGCTTCAATCAGCGAATATTTTTTGTAATTTTCAAAGTTAATAATTTGGTAACACTGCAATAAGTAAATTTGCAACAAAGTCGAACGAATCCATACACTATAATCCTGTTTAAATTTATACTTTAATTATCATGAGCCAAGAAACAAATCTAAACGTCCCTCAAAAGTCTAATTTCGCATCCACTTTTGCAGCAGTTGTTATTCCTTTATCAATTGTTATAAGTATACTCGTATACTGGCTTGTATTAGGTGATCCAGCTAATTTTAATGAAAAGGGCGAGCCTATTCCAGGTAACTTCTTAGGATTGATTCACGCCGGTGGAGTAATTGTACCGCTCTTGTTATCATTCTTCTTAATGGTATTAACTTTTTCAATCGAACGTTTTATCACGATTCAAGCTGCTTACGGTAATGGTTCTCTAAACCAATTCGTAAGAAAAGTAAAATCTCATCTTTCTTCTAATGACATCGACGGTGCCATCGAAGTAAGCGAAGCTCAAAGAGGTTCTGTAGGTAATGTTACTACTTCTGTATTGACGAGATATAAGCACATTGCCAATGATTCTTCTTTGTCTAAAGACAAAAAAGTAGAAGAACTTCAAAAAGAAGTAGAAGATTCTACGGCGCTGGAGTTACCGCACTTGGAAAAAAACCTAAACATCCTGGCGACATTAGCTTCAGTAGGTACATTGGTAGCTCTTTTGGGAACTGTAATTGGTATGATCAAAGCCTTTACCGCTTTGTCAACTTCCGGTACTCCAAACGCAGAAGCATTGGCATCAGGTATTTCTGAAGCCTTGATCAACACGGCGCTTGGTATCTCTGTATCAGCTATCGCCATGATCATGTACAACTTCTTCAACACACGCATCGATAACCTTACTCATAAAATTGATGAAATCGGTTATACGATCAATCGTACATTTGCTGACAACAATAAGTAATTCGTAATTCAGCATAGAATTTCTCAATTAATTATTATACATCAGCAATAAGAATTCATGGCACAGGTAAAAACAAAAAAAAGCGGAGTAATGTTAGACATGACAGCCATGTGTGACGTTGCCTTTTTGCTTCTGACCTTCTTCATTCTTACTGCAAAAATGAAAGTGCCAGACCCCGCAAAATTTGAGGTTCCCTCTTCTGTTTCTGAAAAGAAACTTCCTGATGAAAATGTAGTCAGAATTTCTATCAGCAACGAAGGGGCGGTATTCTTAACCATTGCAGAACAAAGCAAAAGAAAAGAGTTGATCAAGGAAATAGATAAAATGTATTCATTAGGTCTAAATGAAAACGACAAAGAGAAATTCTCCTTAATTGAAACATTTGGAGTACCAATGAAACAATTGAAATTCTTTTTGAATCTATCGGATGATAAAAGAAAATTATTCAAGCAGGAAGGTATTGTGATCGATTCAACCAATAACGAATTGAAAGGATGGGTGAGGGTTGCTAAAACACTTAATGCAAATGCGATCATAGCCATCAAAGGCGATCGTGATTCAGAATACGCCGTCTTTAAGAAAGTTATCGCTACGATGCAGGAAATGCATTTGAATCGATTCAGTCTTATCACTGGCTTAGAAAATAAACCTTCAGCGAACTAATCTCATAACCATGTCAGAAATAGCACAGAAAGAAGGCGGTGGTGGTAAAGGGGCCAGTAAAGGTCGTAAGAAAGCATCAACACGAGTAGACATGACTCCCATGGTGGATTTAGGTTTTCTGTTGATTACGTTTTTTATGTTGACTACTACATTGAGCAAGCAGCAAATTATGTTGCTTCCAATGCCGAATAAAGAAAAGGATAAGCCAAAAACTGAATCCGAAATTAAAGAATCAAATGCCATGACAGTGATTCTTGGAGAAAACGATCAGATCTATTGGTACATCAGTAAAAATCGTGTACCTGATTTTCACACGACAAGCTATGATCCTGCGGATGAGAATGGAATCAGAAAGGTGTTGTTGGAGAAGACCAAAAACCCTGACATGAACGTGATCATTAAAGCCATGGATAAGGCGAGCTATCAAAATGTGATCGATGTAATTGATGAAATTCATATCGTCAATGCTCAACATTATGCTTTGATTGACATTACCAAAGACGATGAGGAATTGGTGAAAAAACAATCAGCTGTCAACGACGCGGCATCTAACTAAGAGATATTATGGAAAAGAAAAACTTATCCAACTTAACGCTTGATGACTTAGTTTTCGAGAACAGAAACAAAAGTTATGGCGCATACGAATTGAGGTCAAAGTATGGCGTCTACGTAGTGAGAGCGTTTACTATTTCAGTATTGGCATTTCTACTGCTCGTTTACTCTCCAGCTATTACAGCATGGGTAAAAGAAAACCTGGGATTCAAAAAAGAAGCTCCTGTGGTAGAAGAAATTGTCTATGATGTAGAATTGAAAGACGTTTCACAAGAGAAAGATATTCCTCCTCCTCCAGAACTTCCTCCTCCTCCTCCCATTAAAATTGAGATGGTGAAGTACACGCCTGATATCGTGATCAAACCGGATAATGAAGTAGTGAAAGAAGAAATCATTGCAGTTATTAAAGACAGTGTAGCCATCGGTAATCAAAATCAAGAAGGAGACAAAAGTCTTAACGATGAGATTACAGATGCTGGTGCTGGCAACGGTGTAGTTGGTGAAGATCCTAATAAAGTTTACAACTACGTAGGAGAATGGCCTGAGTTTCCGGGTGGAAAAGGAGAATTGAATAAATTCTTGTCAAAAAATGTGGTTTACCCACGTGACGCTGAGAAAAAAGGATTGTTTGGAAAGGTCATTGTTAGTTTTACCGTTGAGAAAACAGGTGAGATTATCGATGTGAAAATCCTAAAAGGAGTATCAGAAAGCTTGGACAAAGAAGCCATCCGAGTGGTGAAGTTGATGCCTAAGTGGAAGGCAGGTAAGAACAATGGAGTACCAGTAAATGTAAAATTCAAGGTGGATATTAATTACACCATGACAGAATAACGATCTATAATGAATAAAACACTTTTCTATTTTAGAATGACGATGGCAGTAGTATATACTGCCATCGGCGTTTATATATTATTTAGTAATAAGAGTCTGAATGGAATTGTAGGAGAAACTTATACTCCTGTAATTGGGGGACTTATACTGGCTTACGGATTGTACAGGGGATATAATGCATTGAAAATTGAAAAGAACAAAGACCAAGACAATTAATTTTCTCTTTATCCTTGGAGCATCTATATTGCTAGTGGCCTGTAACGAGGCACCGAAAGGTAATGAGCAACTTGTTATTCGAACAGACACCATTTTTGTAGCCTGCGATTCTTCACAGCATGCCATTGTCAATGAATTAATAGAAGTATACGAAGCGCTCAATCCCATACGTAAAGTCATTCCCCTTTATGCCAGGGAAAAAAAAATATACGATTACATTCGTTCTAATAAAGTCGATGTCATCTTACGTTCTTACCTGTTAACACCAAGTGAGAAGAGCGATATTGAAACCAGAAAATTGAATGCAAAGATCCATCCTTTCTGGACCGACGGATTGGCTATCATTGCCGGAGAGCAATTCGGTAAGCAAGAAATTACCGAGGACGAACTGATCGCGGTTTTAACGAATCGCTCTAATAGTTTCCATGTGATTCTTGATAATTCTAATACTGCTACCTATGGACTTATTTTTGGTAAATATGCTGTCGATAAACAACAAGTGAATGCTTTTGCTACAGGATCAGAAGATTCGGTCATCAGCGCTGTAAAACGCCGCAGCAATTGTATAGGACTCATTGGCTCTTCTTACTTTACCGGTAAAGAAGAAGGTCTGCCTAAAGGCGTAAAGCTCGTTGGATTAGTTCCTTCAGGCAAGCAAGTTGCACAATATCCTTTTCAAGACCAACTCTATAATGAAGTCTATCCTTTGTCCAGGAAAATCTATGGCATCAACGTAGGAGCCAAACAAAGTTCTGGCTCAGCTTTTGCTTCCTTCGTTTTGTCTGATCGGGGACAAAGGATTATATTGAAGGCAGGTTTATTGCCAGCGAAGATTCCGCCGAGAACGATTGAATTAACAGCAGAATGAAGAACTCCGCATTCATATTGTTTCTAACCATTGGATGTTTACTAGTCTTTACTGTTGCACAAGCGCAAGATTCATTAAAGTATATAAATTCGAGAAAAGATACTTCGTCAATTAATCAATGCATAATATACATTACAGAATGGCCTGAGTATCCAGGAGGATCAGTGGCAATGCGACAGTTTATATATGAGCATCTGCAATATCCAAAGTATGCGTTGGATAATAAAATAGAAGGAAGAGTTGTACTTGCCTTTACAGTTGACACAGATGGTTCGCTAATTGATATTCGAATTTTGAAAAGTGTTGATAAATCTGTGAATGAAGAAGCCATAAGAATTGTAAAACTAATGCCTAAATGGAAGCCTGGAAAAGATTATTTTGGAGAAAAATCACTATCAAAATATAAAATAGATATCATCTTCAATCTTCCAATTAAAGAGAATTCATTCACGAAATAAGTTACCAAGATAAATGAAGTTATTTCATCTTTTAATTTTTATCATTCTTTTATCGAGCCGTTTTAATCTTACGGCTCAAGCTGTGAATTCTTTAGTGGAAGAAACAGCTACAGCAGAAAATGATTCTACCGAGTATGAGTACTTAGATCAATGGCCCGAATTCAAAGGAGGACATGATGCTCTCAATCGTTTTCTTTCAAAGAATCTAGTGTATCCTAGAAAAGCTGAAAGGATGGGAATTGAAGGCCGCGTAATAATAGCTTTTGTTGTCGAAAAAGATGGAGCCATCTCTCACGTGGAGATTGTAAACTCTGTTGACACACTTCTGGATGATGAAGCGTTAAGAGTCGTGAAATTGATGCCGAATTGGAAGCCAGGTATCTCTAAAGGAAAACTAGTCAGATGTAAGTTTAAAACGGATATCGTTTTTAACTTACCTGAATAATGTAGAATTTAATAAAGAAAATCCATCATCGAAATAAATTAATAACCAACACCATGAATAAATTACGATTAACTCACACTCTGTTATTTTCTTTCGCTTTACTATTAAGTGCATTCAACATGAATGCACAAGATGTAAAAAAAGGCAAAGACCTTATTTTGAAAGAACGCTTAAACGATGCGAAAGCTTTCTTTACTCAGCAATTGACGGCTGATCCAAAGCATGCGGCTGTTTATCAGTTTTATATTGGTGAAGTGTACTACGCACAGGAAAAATATGATTCGGCTAAAATCAAGTACAAGGAATCCATGATGCTCGATGAGAAACTAACATTGAGTTATGCCGGCTTAGGGAAAATAGTAATCGGAACCAATCAGGTAGAAGGACAACAGAACTTCGAAAAAGCATTGAGTCTTGCCGGTAAAAAAAATGCAGAAGTGACGAATGTTATTGCTGGTTATTACATT
>JACMQM010000334.1 GCA_014376985.1 Cytophagaceae bacterium
AGTTGGAGAAATAATAAGAGTCTATATAACCAGAGAATTGGAATTTTGATGGTTCTTCAGTTTTTGTAGAATCTTGTGCATTGGCTGTAAATGCAAATGCGGTGTATAATAATGTCAGAGTAATAATCTTCTTCATAATGCGATCTGTTTGTTTGGATGAATTAAAAATCAGTGTTAGCTAACAGTACAAAGATTGGTAGTAAAAAACATTATTCCAAAAAATAACTTTAAATATCAACCACAAATATACGTTTTGTTAATATTTTTTAAAAAATAGGTTAAATTTTAAGCCTATAACATAAAAAACTTATGCTTTTATTGAAAAAATATTAAAAACATAAGCCTCCAGACAGATAGACCACAACAAAAATATAACTTTACCTATTTGTGTTATAACATTTCTTTTTGGACAAAAACACATGGAAGTAATTTTTAGAGAGCTCAACTCATAAAAAGCATAAAAAAAATAAAAAACACGTTAAAAAAACAAGTGAAATTTTATAAATATTCACCAATACCTAAATAATGCCATAGGAAAGAAAGCAAATTTATACTAACTTGAAATTGCGTATGAATCAAATAGGGTTGTAAAAAATGGATATTTTATAACTATGACTAAAAACAACAAAGGGGCTATCTGCCCCTTTGTTGTTTTAAAGAATACGAAGCATTAAAGTTTATAAATGGAAGTCCCTTGTTTTTCATAGACTTTATTCTTTAAATAAGGTTCTAGTTTATCCTTTGAAACTTTATCCCAATCAATTACAATTAAATAATTAATCCTTTTATCCTTATATAGAGCTAGAAACTTATCAATATTCCCTAAGTCTTGAGCAAAATCAGTATATCCTAGACGATTGATTAAGTATAAAGAACGATTGATAGTATAATCTCCCAAACAAAGCACTTTTTGATCTTTCGTAAGTCCAATGCTGTCTAAAGTCTCTTCTTGTATATTTTCAAGTATTTCATACCTAGACCGATCATACCAAGTATTCCATTCAAAATATGCTTTTTTCTCCTTCGAAATTACCATGGATAAAAAGCCCCAATTCCCCATCTCTATTCTTCCTCTGGTTATAACAGCTGTTTGATGCGTTAAAAATACAAGGACCAAAAATAAAGTAAATGGCAAAAATACATGGTTAAAGGCTGACATGTACTTTTCTAAGGCGTACTTAATTAACAAGCCTAAAACAATGACTAAAATTGGAATCATGTTTAGTAAATAATAATCGTGCACATTAAATACCTGATAAAACAACAATATATAGCAGATTAAAGCCAGTATGGGTAAAAGTACTCTCAGGTAGAACTCCGTAAAAAATGATTTGAATTTAAGGACTAGGAATGCTAATACGGAAACTAGCAATAGGAATAAAATAGATGTACTTAAAAAAAAAGAAGATAAGTCACCAACAAGACAGAATGTGTTGTATGTAGCATCTTCAAAAGTCATTTCCCAAATGGGTAATATTCCAATTAGAAAAAACTCATTATGATGCAATTCGTTGTAAAAGTGGACATGACTATACCAGGCGATCCATGGTAAAAAAGGGGTGAATAAAAATAACACATTAGAATATGACCATAATCCTTTTTTATCCTCCTGACTTCCGAATAATACTCTTACTACAAAATAAGCAATTGCGATCGCAAAAATGAAAGCGGAAGACATCTTAAGCAATCCCGCAAATGTGAATAGAAACAAAGTGCTGTATAAATATCGATTTTCTTTATTATCTAACCACTTAATAAAATGATAAAAGGCGGCACAACTCAAGCCTAGGGCCTGAATATCGCTCAAAGATGTAGGACCATAATAAGCCAAAATAGTGGAGGTATATACTATACCTGTAAGTAGCAAGGCTAGCCAATATTTGTCTTTAAACCAGTAGCAATACAGCTTATATATTGATAATAAACCCAATAACAAAAAGCCCAAGTCAACCAAACGATAAATCATTGTGCTTTGTCCAGTGATTTTCCACACCTGAGCAACTGCGTATTGAACAATAGGAAAATCACTGGCGATTTTACCATCCCCAGTATTCCCTAGATTATTTACGCCTGGTTCTAAAAACGTTGTTCTGTCATTATAAAAATTAAGAACAAAAGATAAGCAATCCGCCTGTCTCCAGGAATGCACAGAACGCGGTTCCATTTGGATATATTCTATATAATTGTAACACAACATTTGAATAGAAACCATTATAAAAAAGCTAATGAGAGCTCTTTTCTTCGTAAAAAAATTAGTCATAGAACTAAAAGGGGGAATAGGATAAACAGATACCTCTAATGATTAAATCAAACCATTAGAGGCATTACATTTTGTGTTTCATTTGCGAAACTAATTCCTGAAAGTGTTTATTGTTCTTTATTTCCGGATCTCAGCACAAACCCATTTTAATTAAATCAATTTCTTCAGTAATAGTAGAACCCATTTTATTTTCTTGATTTGCCACAATAAAAACAGTATCAGAAATCGCTAAAGCATTTTCAATATCATGACTTACGATAATTAGAGTATTCAATTCATCCAGGAGGGAAATGCTGACTAACAACTCCATTAAGAAGTAGTAATTTAATTCTTTTTTATTATTCCTGTAGCTTTCTCCTACAAAAAAACGGATTTAAGGATGAATTAACGTATCCGGTGGAGCTCCTAGGAAATCTTCTTCAGCTCCCAGCTCTAATTGACCCAATGAATCAACAATTTCTTTTTCGGGACGACGCGGACAGTTGAGGTTAATAGTCATTTTCTTCGGCTTTTTAAAATAACCGCGTTCTACACTCAATGCTGTATCCTGATACACTTTTTCCAAAAATATCCCAAACATAGGTAAAGCAGTTTTTGATCCTTCTCCTGTTTGAGAAGTACGGAAGTGAATACTTCGGTCATCTCCTCCTACCCACATACCTCCAACTAACCCTTTGGTAATACACATGAACCAGCCATCTGAATAATTCGATGTTGTTCCTGTTTTTCCTCCTACTTCGTTTCCTCTAAATACATTGTACTGGAACAACGCCTGAGATGTACCTCCGCCTTCTTCAGTACCACCTCTTAACATATGCACCATAGCATAAGCCACTTCTTCACTGATCGCATCGCGAGTTTTAGGAATGAATTCCTGAATGACGTTTCCGTTATGATCTTCTATGCGCGCTATATAATGCGGTTCTATCCATATGCCTTTATTCACAAACGTGCAATAAGATCCGACCATTTCAAATACAGAAACATCGCTGGAGCCTAAACATAAAGAAGGAATTTCTGTTAAGGGACTTTCAATCCCGCAACGGTGAGCATACTTCGCCACTTCACCAATACCTACCATATTCATCACTTTAGCCGCAATCGAATTAATCGATTTCGCCATCGCTCTTCTCAGTGTCAATGAATCATAAGTATAAACACGGTCCGCATTTTTCGGCGTCCATACCATTTGTTTTCCGTCCTCTTCGTATTCAAATGTGATAGGTGAATCCTGCACCAGGAAACACGGACTATATCCATTGGCCAATGCAGCTGTATAGACAAATGGCTTAAACGCTGATCCCGGCTGACGCACACTTTGCTTCACGTGATCATATTTAAAATGCTTATAGTTGATTCCTCCTACCCATGACTTGATTTCTCCAGTGTAAGGATCCATCGTCATGAAGCCTGTATGTAGAAAATGTTTGTAGTAACTGATGGAATCCATCGGAGACAACAGCGTATCCTTTTCGCCGTCCCATGAAAAGACTTTCATGGCAACGGGCTTGTTCATGATATACCAAATGGAATCCTTATTCTTGGGATACCGCTCCGCTAATTTTTTATAACGATCTGTTTTGAGCGCAGCATCACGAAGGAAATTAGGGATCTCTTCTTTGTTTTCAAATCGCCAGGGATTGTGTCCTTCCCAATGTTTGAAGAAACGCTTTTGCAAGGTCTTCATGTGTTGCTCCATGGCTTGCTCCGCATGTGTTTGAAGACGTGAATCGATGGTGGTATAAATTTTCAATCCATCTCCATACAAATCTCTTCCTGTTTTCTTACACCAGGTAAGCAAAAACTGACTCAACACACCTCTGAAATAAGTGGCAATACCTTGCGTATGATTCTCTACACTGTATTTCAATCCCAATGGTTTCTGAATGTAGCTGTCATGATCTACTTGCGAGATTATTCCATTTTCCAACATTAAGTCTAATACTACATTTCTCCGATTGATCGCATTCTTAGGATTCAATATCGGGCTGTACAATGTAGGTGCCCTCAGTATACCGACTAGCAAAGCAGCTTGAGGCACGGTAAGGCTATCTTGAGACCCGGCAAAAAAGGTTTTTGACGCTACCTTTATACCAAAGGAATTACTACCGAAGTCCACTGTGTTAAGATACAATGTGAGGATCTCATTTTTTGTGTATGCACGCTCCAACTTAATGGCTAATTTCCATTCTTTGGTTTTCGCAAGCAAGGTGGATACACCCGGTATATAACCTAGCCAACCTTTGAAACTATCTCCTCTGGTTTTGTAAAGATTCTTTGCCAATTGCTGAGTGATAGTACTGGACCCGCGTTGATCACCTTTAATGAGGTAGTAGAAAATAGCGAAGAAGCCTTTAAAGTCTATACCGGAGTGATCATAAAAACGGGTGTCTTCTGTAACGATCAAAGCATTCAAAACATTTGGAGATATTTCTCCATACTTTACAGGCGACCTGTTTTCTCTGTAATACTTACCAAGTAATACGCCATCTGCAGAATATACTTCCGATGCTAATTCGTGTTTAGGGTTTTCAAGGTCTCCCCAGTCAGGCATCTTTCCGAAATACCCTAAAAAGTTCACTTCAATTAATAATGAAAAAACAATAGCGTGATAAGCCACGGCAGCAGCCATGATCCATACGCCTTTCACCCAACGCTCCGGTGACAAGTCTTTCCAACTCAACTTCTTAATTCCCATTCTCTATAATGCTGTATAATAAATCCGTTCTATTTTTCTTCGATCAAAATGTAAACATCTTCCGAAGGTTTTTTCATTAAGTATTTTTCGCGGGCAAATTTCTCCAATTGCTGCTTGTTGCTCAATAAGGCTTCACGCTCCGCTTTTACCTCTTCTATTTTATCGGTGTAATAAGTCTTGTCTTCATTCAACCTGTTGAGTTGTTTTTTCATTCTCACCTGATTGATGAAATCGTTGGTATCAAAAAACAACATCCACACAAAAAAGCCTAGTGCAAAAAGGAAATAAAAGCTTTTAAAGAAGGAAGGGATTTTCGACAACATGGCCATGTTATTATTAAAGCAAGGTACGAATTTTCAGTGGGTTTGGAAATGGAAGGGTGTTATTGGGATGGAATTATTATGGATTTAGATTAATAGAAAAGTGATAAAGAATAGATATTAATAAGTAGAGATACTATAAGTTAATGAAATAGATTTTTCTAAGCATATCGTCCTTTAGTATAAAAATTAGTTGGGCGTGCCCCGCTGAAAAGGCGGGTCGGGCTATCCGCTACAAGTCCTCGCTCGGATCAAACTTGATACTCAACCAAACTTTCTGCCTCCCTGTGGGCTTTCCTCTCCTATCCCTCACGCAACTGCCGAACTCAATCACAATTTTGCGTTAGGGATTGAGCCATTGTCTGAGCTCTTTCTGCTTTTTCAGCGGGAAAGTGAGTGGCGAAAGCCTGGCCCGAAGGGGACGCCCTAACCCTTATTGTCTAATTCATTTGAATTTACCTAATCTGCCTATTCATGAAACTGCTATCTAATACTATCGATAAACAATTCCATTATTATGAAGACAAAAAAAGCCCCGCCAAATTGGCAGGGCTTTCTAAATTCTATTAAACCAATCTTCTTACTTTCTAAATTTTTTCCCAGGGAAATAAGCTGTTTCACCTAGTTCTTCTTCAATTCTCAACAACTGATTGTATTTAGCCATACGATCAGAACGAGAACAAGAACCCGTTTTAATTTGTCCGCAGTTTAATGCTACAGCCAAATCAGCGATTGTGTTATCTTCTGTTTCACCACTTCTGTGACTCATTACTGTAGTGTAGTTAGCTCTTTGAGCCATAGATACAGCACTGATTGTTTCAGTCAAAGAACCGATTTGGTTTACTTTAACCAAGATAGAGTTAGCGATTTTCTTATCGATACCTTCTTGCAAACGAGTTACATTTGTTACAAACAAATCGTCACCTACAAGTTGTACTTTGTCACCTATCAGGTTGGTCAATTCTTTCCATCCTGACCAGTCGTCTTCAGCCATACCGTCTTCGATAGAAGCGATTGGATAACGCTTCGCCAAGTCAGTCCAGAAGTTAGCCATTTGAGATGAAGTTAATTTTTCACCTGTTGATTTTTTCAAGTGATATAATTTAGTATCTGCATCGTAGAATTCAGAAGCAGCAGCATCAAAAGCAATCATTACGTCTTCACCTGGTCTGAAACCAGCAGCTTCGATCGCCTGGATTACAATTTTCAAAGCCTCTTCGTTAGAGGCGATGTTTGGAGCAAATCCACCTTCATCACCTACGTTAGTAGACATTTTATTTGCTTTCAATACTTTGGCAAGATTATGGAAAATTTCAGATCCCATTTTCATGGCTTCAGTAAATGATTGAGCACCCACCGGCATGATCATGAATTCCTGAAAATCGATAGAGTTATCCGCATGGCTACCACCATTCAAGATGTTCATCATTGGAACAGGAAGCGTGTTAGCGCTTACACCACCTATGTAACGGTACAATGGAACGTTAGCTTCTTGTGCCGCTGCTTTAGCCAAAGCCAAGGAAACACCAAGGATAGCGTTAGCACCTAATTTACCTTTGTTAGAAGTACCGTCTAATTCGATCATGATCTTGTCTAGCAAGTTTTGTTCGAATACAGAAGCACCTAATAATTCAGGACCTATAATTTCATTTACATTACTTACAGCTTTCAATACGCCTTTGCCCATGTAAGCAGATTTGTCACCGTCTCTCAATTCCACCGCTTCGTGTGTACCTGTAGAAGCTCCTGACGGTACCGCAGCACGACCTATGAAACCATTTTCAGTGTGTACATCTACTTCCACTGTCGGGTTACCTCTTGAATCAAAAATCTGTCTGGCAACGATTTGTTCTATTAGACTCATATTATAACTATTTATATTGTGTATTTCTTATGTTGTAGTAAGCTTAATCTAGGCCTAATTTGCCCGTTTTTAGCTGACCATACCAAACAAATATATGAGATTTAAAGTAAAAGAAAAAGTATACAATGCTTCTGATCAAATAAAAAAGGCATTTTAAACGGGCTTGGAATTCTATATTGAAAATATGTATATATTTACATTTTAACTTGCTACTAGTAACAGGATGCGAGAATTTATATGAGCAAATACAGTTTTAATTACCTTGAGAAGATATTTTTTTTCTTGATTGTCATCTTAAATTTAATGCCCATTCTCTCGGGAACCTTTTTCCCTAGCTTAGACGGACCGGCTCATTTATACAATGCGCAAATAATCCACTCTCTTTTGCTTGATGGGCATAGCCAATTAAACTCGTTTTTCAGCTTAAATCCAGAACCTGTTCCTAATTGGATAGGGCATTTCATTCTAGTCTGTTGTAATTTATTCTTCTCTGCTGAGATCTCAGAAAAAACACTGGTTTTATTATACGCCGTTGGTTTACCTATTGTATTTCGATCTTTTATAAAGGCGGTCTCTCCTCAAAATATTCTTTTTAGCTATTTCATCTTCCCATTCACGTATTCTTTTGTTTTTATGATTGGGTTTTATAATTTTTCTATAGCGTTAATTTTTCTTTTTATTACGCTTACTTATTGGATAAAACACAACACTGCGAACTTCTCAATAAAACGAGCAGTGATACTTTTTTTACTTGTTGCACTTACTTATTTCTCACATATACTTGTCTTTGTTTTGTTGTTATTGTTTCTCGGAATTTATACTGCCACGAAATTAGTTATAAGCGTATTGCAAAATAGATCTTCTTTGAAAGTTCCGCTGGTACTTGCTTTTAAAGAAGCTGGTGCATTCGCAATTTCTTCTTTTTTGCCAATTATTCTTTTTTGTTATTATTTCTTTTCACGGACATCAGGGGATGGTTTTTACATCCCCACCTTAGAATTAATAAGCTGGTTGAAAAACCTAAGGCCAATTATATCTTATAGCTTTGAAAAAGAAGAAGCATTTACGCAGTCAATAGTCTATTTGATTGTTTCACTTCTTCTAATTGCTGTATACAACAAGTTGACAAAGATTGTCTGGCGATCTGATCTTTCATTGCAATCGAATCTTCTTTTAATCAGCAAAAAAATAAGAATGGTTTCAGTCTTTTTCTTCCTGTCTACAGTGATGCTTTTCGTTTTGTATTTCAAGTTACCCGATTCCGATGGATCGAGTGGTTTCGTATCTGTCAGACTGGCATTGCTTATCTTTGTGTTTTTAATTTGTTGGCTTTCTACTCAGTACTTCCCTCGCTGGGTTTTGATGTTGTTAGTAGTAGTTGTATTGTACTGTAATTTCAACTTAAACAATTATCGTATTTCTGTAATTAGGAATTTAGATGAAGTTGCTCTAGACTGCTATAGCTCTGCTAAATACATAGCACCTAATAGTGTAATCCTCCCTTTAAATTATTCGGACAATTGGCTACAGTTGCATTTTTCTAATTATCTAGGCATTGACAAACCTGTTGTTATTCTTGAAAACTATGAATGTGGCACAGGTTATTTTCCAGTAAATTGGAATGCTCAAACACCTAATGTATCCCTAGGTAATAGTAACATGTCTGAGTTTCCCTGCCAGCAATGGCGAGGAAATGATTCGCGCATTTTAGAAAGAATAGATTACGTATTCGTACTCGGAGACATGAATTCAAAAACAGATTCTTGTAATGCGATACTTCAATTGACAATTAAAGAAAACTATACGCTTGTCAATCAATCCAAATATGCAAGGTTGTATGAGCTAAAAAAGCAATAGGAGTATTCTGGCCTAACGTTGCTGAATTCTTCTGAATAATTTGCAATACTAAAAAAAGGAAAGGGTGTTGCATAGCTCGTATATAACACCCTTTCGCTCTCTCTATTGTTTGTATTAAAGGTTTAACATCTTTACAAAATCATCAAACAAATAAGCAGAATCATGAGGTCCTGGTGCTGCTTCCGGGTGATGTTGTACGGAGAATGCGGGTTTGTTTTTGATTCGAATACCTTCTACCGTGTTGTCGTTAAGGTTTATATGCGTAATTTCTACGTTCGGATTTTTTTCTACTTCTTTTGCGTCTACTGCAAATCCGTGGTTTTGAGAGGTGATTTCTGATAATCCTGTGATCAGGTTTTTTACCGGATGGTTCAGTCCTCTATGTCCGTTGTGCATTTTATAGGTAGCGATTCCGTTTGCTTCAGCAAGGATCTGGTGTCCCAAACAAATACCAAACAATGGTTTTTCAGCTTTCAAAATATCTTTAACTGTCTCAATCGCATACTTCGTAGCAGAAGGATCACCAGGGCCGTTAGAGATGAAGTATCC
>JACMQM010000335.1 GCA_014376985.1 Cytophagaceae bacterium
ACAACAAGGAAAAGACCGATGTACTTTTTACGGCTGCTGGAAAACACATTCAAACAGAAACTAAATTAGCTTCTGCCAGTGAATTGCCATCGGCAATTGCCAATACCTTGAAAAAAGATTTTTCAGGTTATGAGGTGGAAGAAACTGAAAAAGTAATGACAGCAGAAGGTAAACAGCTTTATAAAGTTGAAGCGGAAATGAAAGAAAAAGAGTACGAACTATTATTCGATGCTGCCGGCGTTCTCTTAAAAAAGACTGAAGAACCATCAGAGAAAAAAGAAGCTGATCACAAAAAATAAAAAATTGCAAGGGAGAATAATAAATTTATTCTCCCTTTACTATTTATTACCCAGCCATGATACGATTTTCATTATTTTTAATGCTGTCTGTAACTTATCTCATATTAGCTACTGCATGCTATGCCGAGAAAAAAATAAAAAAAGCAGACGTACCGCCTAAAATTATTAGCGCTATCTACAAAGACTACCCTGGAGCGAGGCGCGTCAGCTATTACATGGATACTCAAAACGACACCTTGATCTATGAAGTTGAATTAACTTATAACAAGGAAAAACTTACTTTAATCTTCTTTTCGGACGGTAGCCTATACGAATTGGAAAAAAAAGTAAAATTTAAATCTCTACCTACAGAGACTCAAAAAAATATTTTTTTCTATTTGAATAAAAATTACAGTCGTTACAAAATTTCTGAGGTTCAATTTGTGAACCCTCACCTTAAAATAGAATACGAACTCAACGTCAAAGCCAAAGATGAAACAGGATTCAAATTTTATGATATGTATTTCAATGAAAATGGGATATTGCTTCATAGAGATGAAATTATAGTGAAGCCCATACAAACTCTTTTTTAACATGAAAAGATTACTGTTGGTCAGCTTCCTCTTCTTAACAAGCTACGAAAGTGTAACAGCGCAAAACCTGGAATTCTTCGGTATCATTCCGTCCCTATCGCAAACGGGTAGAATTAGTAAGCGTTTCAATTATAATTTCTTTGCCTCTGAAACCATCGATCTCACCAACCGTGTCATAGATGGCGTATCTTATCCGGCTAAGCCGCTGCAATTGTATGTACAACCGAGTGTGATCTATGTTCACTCTGCCAATTTAAATTTTGCAGTCAGTGTCACTTATAACTACCAAAGAAGCAACCCAGATATTCCGTACTTCAGAGAATGGCGCAGCTGGCAGCAAATAATCTACAGTCATAAACTGACGAATGGAAGAGTGACGCATCGCCTTCGTTTTGAACAACGATTCATCAAAAACGTAAAGACGGGTAACAGTCCAATGACGACGAGGTTGCGTTATCAACTGGGTTTCAGCAAACCTTTGCAAGGTATTCAACTGGATCCTGGAGAGTTTTACTTTAATTGTTACGACGAAGCGTACTTTACATTAACCGTACCACCAGGCACCGTTAGAAATGCTTTGTACAGCGAAAACTGGGCTTACGCAGGCATTGGTTATCAGACCAAAAAAATTGGACGAGTAGAAGTTGGTCCTTTACTGCAATTTAATGTAAGAGATGTAGAACAGGATTTAAGAAATTTATATTTATTACAAGTCACCTGGATCACTAATTTCAATTTGCCTGTTAAGAAAAAAATAATTAATCAGTAGTTTGAGCCCACATGAAGATCATCTCAAAAACAGTATGGATACTTTCCTTTGTCAGTCTCTTTGCTGATGTAGCGAGCGAAATGTTATACCCTGTCATGCCGATTTACCTGAAAAGCATTGGCTTTTCTATTTTTTTAATTGGCTTATTAGAAGGTGTGGCAGAAGCTACAGCAGGTTTGAGCAAAGGCTATTTCGGAAAATTATCGGATGTAACTGGAAAACGAGTTCCTTTTGTAAGAATGGGTTATTTACTGAGTGCATTATCCAAACCACTGATGGCAGTATTTGTTTTTCCTGTTTGGATTTTCATAGCCCGCACATTAGATCGCTTGGGAAAGGGTATCAGAACAAGCTCCAGAGATGCTTTGTTGTCGGATGAAGCCACTCCAGAAACAAAAGGCAGAGTCTTTGGCCTGCACCGTTCCATGGATACTTTGGGAGCAGTCATTGGACCTTGCTTAGCATTGGTCTTCCTTTACTTTTTCCCAGAACATTATGCAGCATTATTCTTCTTGGCCTTTGCACCTGGATTGCTATCGGTACTCATCACGTATTTGATTCAAGAAAAAAAACCACTTGCAATTACAGTTAATGAAAAAAAACGCATTTCTTTTTTTTCATTTATTTCATACTGGAAAAACAGCAAACTAGCTTATAAAAAATTAGTGATTGGATTGTTAGCGTTCACTTTGTTCAATAGCTCTGATGTGTTTTTATTATTGAAAGTAAAAGAAGCAGGCTTCAGCGATGTCTGGATCATTGGTATCTATATTTTTTATAATTTAATTTATGCAGCCTTTGGTTATCCATTGGGCTTCTTAGGAGACAAACTAGGATTCAAAAAAACATTGCTCATGGGACTTTGTTTATTTGCTATCGTATACCTTGGAATGGCTTTTGCACACAACGTCTACATCTTCGCTCTGCTATTTTTCATGTATGGACTTTATGCAGCGGCAACAGAAAGCATATCCAAAGCATGGATCAGCAACATCAGTGACAAAAAAGATACGGCTACAGCGATAGGCACATTTACAGCATTTCAAAGTATTTGCACCATGGCTGCCAGCGCCCTGACAGGGTTGATTTGGTACAAAGCCGGATCGTCTACAGCATTTTTCATCACGGCATCAGCCACATCGCTGGTAATTGTTTACTTCTTTTTTATTATCCCTGAGAGAAATGCATCTCGCATTGCTTAATTGTTAATCTAAAATTAACAGCACGTTATCTCATAAAGGTCACAGGCTTGCTCTTGTTTTACTAGATATTAATTTACGCGCAATATTAAGGTAATGTAATCAATCAGGCAGTGGTTGCGAACACTGTTAAAACATATTTAACGTGAGCACCGTAGATTGACAGGAAACAACTTATTATACTTAATAAAAATACCATCCAAAAGGCATATCGAATATTATCAAATAATAAAGGATACTCTCTTATTCCAAATTTTTTACAGAATGTTATTAAGATAACTTGTCCAGCTGTTAATGTTCTCATAACAAGTAAGGCAGAAATTGCGTCATGCATTTTCGTTCTCATGCTTTCATTTTACTCTTTCTTCTTTTTACGGGTCATTCCATGTTAGCGGCCACAATCAAAGGGCACATCAAAGATGCCAACAATGGTGATCCACTGATAGAAGCAATAGTTACTATAAAGGATAGCGAATCGCATGGATTTACAGACTTTGAAGGCAACTACGTAATCAAAGATCTTGCTTTAGGTAATTACACGCTATCTGTAAGTTACTTAGGCTACATTACACAAGAACAATTCATAAGTATTACAGAGGCAAATGGCTTATACAAAGTTAATTTTGAATTGCCAGAAAAATCCGAAATCATAACGGTAGAGGTATTAGGCAGTGCAGATAAAGAGTCTGACAAATATGCCCTGAACCAGGAAAAAAATGCAGACAACATTTCCAATGTACTTTCTGCAAAAACGATTCAGTTGCTTCCAGACATTACCATTGGAGCAGTACTACAAAGAGTATCTGGCGTTTCTCTGGAACGCACCAGCACAGGAGATGCACGCTATGCCATTATTCGTGGCATGGATCAACGGTACAACTACACACTCGTCAACGGCATCAAAATTCCAAGTCCAGATAATAAATACCGGTATGTACCGATGGATATGTTTCCTGCGGACATCATCGAGCGACTAGAAGTTTCAAAATCATTGACACCAAGCATGGAAGGAGATGCCATTGGTGGTGCCATGAATTTGGTCATGAAAGATGCACCGGAACATTTTACAGTCACTGCGAATGTTGGTAGCGGAGCCAGTAAACTTTTAGCGGATAGAGGTTATACTAACTTTGATAAAAAAGTAGTGAGCATGCAATCTCCATCTGAAGTACATGGAGCAGGTTATGTAACGACACCCTCCGATTTTACTTATAAAAACTTTGATTATACCACAAAAAAATTACCGCTCAATGGCATTCTCGGTTTTACGGTTGGTGGCCGTTTTTTAAAAGATAAAAAGATGGGATTCATTGTAGCAGCTACTTATCAAAACGTCTATAGAGGATCTAACAGCATTTGGTTCAAACCGGATAATCTACCTGCACTTGGTAACAAGCCGACTTTTGTCGATATCTATGTAAGACAATACAATTCCAATCAAACCCGCTATGCTATTCATAACAAAATAGACTATAAACTGAATGACAAACATAAAATAAGTTTATACAACATGTTAATGAAATTAGATGAAGTACAATACCGCCACACGATTGATACTAATTTTACAGCCAATAGAAGTGGACCCGGTACCGGTAATATTTATGAATTGGATCGCTCTAGAATAACCAATCAAAGCATTTACAATTCAACATTGCACGGAGATCATGTCCTTTCAAATAGTCTTCAATTGAATTGGTCGGGTGTATACTCTATAGCAAAAAGCATAACTCCTGATTGGTCAGAAATTAAAAAAGTGCATTTCATTACGCCTGACAGTACCTCTCCTCCAGTTATTGATATTCCTTTCTATCGTATTTGGACCAAAAACACAGACAGGGACTGGTCTGGATATTTGAACTTAAGTTACCACCGTTCATTATTTGGTCAAGATATTACCCTAAGCATTGGAGGATTATATAGAGATAAACTAAGAAATAATTTTTATAATGAATGGGATCTTGTTCCCAAAACGTCTTCTCAAGGTACTCCTGTTATCTATAATGGCCACCTTTCACCTGATCTATTTCAATTTAACGGAACTTCGGCAGCACAAGGAAGTCTGGTCAATCCACTCACCTATACTGCGACAGAGAAAATACTAGCCTATTATATCCAGGCAAAAATAATACTTTATAAACGTTTAGAAATAATTGGTGGCACTAGAATAGAAAATACAACTCAGGGTTGGAGGACAGCTCAAGATCCTAAACTATCATATGGAGTTGTTGGTACCGTTCCTTATACAGATGTTTTACCAAGTATAAATTTCAAATACCGCTTAACCGAAAAACAAAATCTAAGACTATCTTATTTTGCGGCGATTAATCGACCGGGATTTGGTGAATACATCCCCTTTACCGTTAGTGACGATAATTGGCCCATAAGTGGTAATCCTAATTTAAAACATGCAACATCCAACAACTTCGATATACGATATGAATACTTCCCTAAAGGATTAGATCAATTTTTAGTGGGTGCGTTCTACAAAACCATTGCAAATCCTATTGAAACGGCTGTAGTTATTACAAGTACATCAGGAGCATCGGCACAACCCAGCAATTTCGGAACGGCCACAAATTTTGGTTTTGAATTATCGTTCACTAAGTTTTTAGGGAAATATGGAGTATCCGGTAATTATACTTATACGCATTCAGCCATTACTACCTCAAAATTATATTATGATAATTACATCTCTACAAATGTTTCTCAAACACGTCCACTACAAGGACAATCTCCACACATTGCTAACCTATCCTTACTATATAAAAACAAATCACTTGGTTTAGATCTTCAACTTGCCTTGGTATACACAGGTAAAAAAATTGTATACATATCTCCTTATAAAGATTTGGATTATTGGCAAAGGGGAATGTATCAATTGGATTTTTCAATTGAAAAAAGATTCTTTAAATATTTCACAGCTTACTGTAAAGTAAATAACATTCTAAACACCCCTGTGGTAGTGGAGATCCTTCAAGATAATAATTATAAAACAGCATTCTTTGATAAAAGAAGCGATAGTAAGTTCACCGTTCAAAAAGATTATTACGGTCAATCGCTGATTGCCGGAATACGATTTAAAATTTAACTCTACATCTTTTACCTCTAACCAATCGAAAAAATGAAAACAAACTTCTACCTAGGAACTATGGCGCTAATTGCTATAGCATTCTCTTCCTGCAAAAAATCGGAAGATGCGCAAATTTCAACACCTGAATTTCAGGTGGGAAAAACCATTACCAGCGATACTTTATCCGGTAGTGTTAAAGGTACCATGCAAGCTGGTAAAACATATTATTTTGCAACTCCAGTCACCATCAATGCAGGAGATACCCTGGTGATGCAAAGTGGTGTAAAATTATTATCACTTAATCCAGCGGCACAATTGATTGTAAAAGGAACATTTGCATCACTAGGAACACAGGCTAATCCAAACTGGATTACAGGGGTAGATGCATACAATAATCCTTCTGCCTATAAATTGAATACTCCTCAAGATCCTAATAGTGATCCTGGACTTAAGCCGTCGGGGAAATTGTGGGGAGGAATTCAGTGTGATGTTACCTGTCCATTGTTAGATATCAAATGGACACATATAGATTTTGCAGGAGGTACTGCTAATTCCGCCAATCCCCCTTTAACATATACAGCTGGGAAAGATTTATATGTTATTTGGTTTCAAAATGCCAATGGAAACTTAATCATTGAAGATTCCTGGTTTTACGGTTCTACAACAGATGCAGCCCGAGTGAACGGCGGTAAAATACACATCATGAGAAATACAGTAGAAAAACTAGCTTACAATGACGGTGATGCATTCAATGTAAAGAATTCAACGGTCGGAGACATGGCATACAATCTAATTGTAGGAACAGCTAAAGGAGGAACTAAAGCATCAAACTTAGGTGCTTATGGTTCTGTCCAAACCAATATCAACATGTATAATAATACTTATATCTCCGGAGGTTGGAGAAGTGTTGCCCCTGATAGAGGTGGAAATATAAACTATGAACAAGACGCCACAGGCCAATCGTATAATAACATCATGGTAAACTGTAAATCAGGTTTCAGAGTTTTAGGTGGTAGTACTAATCCACCGGTAGCACCTGCTGATACAGTACATCTAAAATATGGTTATAACCTAAGCTATGGAGACAGTTTGAATGTAGTGAATATGATTTATCCTCCTACACACATTACTAAACCTTCGTCACATGATATACCTAATCCAAGTACCTTTTATCCTAACTACCCTAATTACACTTATGGAGAGTCTTATAACGCAACGGCATTGCCAAAACAAAA
>JACMQM010000336.1 GCA_014376985.1 Cytophagaceae bacterium
AACTCAAAAGAGAATATGTACATTCAAAAAGTGCAATTAAATGGCAAAGTGCTACATAACTTTTGGTTTACGCATGAAGATTTTGCGAGAGGTGGAACCCTGGAAATATGGCTCGGAGCGCAACCCAATAAACAATGGGGAACAGGAAGTTTGCCGCCGTCAATTTAGAAAACGGATGACGCGGATGACACGGATTGAGAAGGATTAAAATAACGCTGTGTAAATCCATTCAATACGTATCATCCGTGTACCAATAAAATATAAAGATGAACAATAACATTGTTACCGGTATCGACATAGGAGGCTCGCACATTACTGCAGCTCTCATTGATTTACATGCTCATTCCATCATTCGGGATTCTTTAATTCGTCATCATGTAAATTCTAAAGGCGATACCAAACAAATACTAAAAGAATGGACGGATGCAATAACTGCTTGTAAAGCATGCCACGCAGGGGCATCAAACAAAATTGGTATTGCCATGCCCGGCCCTTTTGATTACGAAAATGGAATTAGTTTAATTAAAGGGTTAGATAAGTTTGAAACCCTTTATGATTTAAACGTAAAGAAATTGCTTGCCACGCAACTGAAAATAGAAAACACAGATATTTTTATGATGAACGATGCAAGCTGTTTTTTAAAAGGTGAAGTGTTTGGCGGTGCAGCAAGCAATTGCAATACTGCAATAGGCATTACCCTTGGCACCGGTCTTGGTTCAGCTACTTACAAAAATGGAATTGTATACGATGGCGACTTGTATTATACCCCTTATAAAGACACTACTGCAGAAGAGTATTTGTCTACCCGTTGGTTTATCAAACGATACCAGGAGTTAACCGGAACCACACCAAAAAACGTAAAGGAGATCAGCGAACAAATACCCTTCAATACAGCAGCGTTAAAGATATTTGCAGAGTTTGGAAACAATTTGGGAGAAGTATTGGCAGCATATATAAAAAAACACCGTGCAGAAACAGTTGTAATAGGTGGTAACATTATAAAAGCCTGGGATTTATTCATAAACCAAACCCGGCAGGTATTACAGCATCATGCACTGGAAGTATTCGTGGCAAAAGCAGCATTGGGAGAGGAGGCCGCTTTATTGGGTGCAGGAAGTTTATGCTCCATGAATGCGATATCCATAAAGTCTAAGTCGTAATGAAATAGATCCCTACTTCTTTCAACCGCCGTGAACATGCAAAATAAGGATTAGCGCTACTTTAAAGACTTTACGTCCGCCCATGCATTTTAACTTCGTAATTGGTAAAAGGCGTATTGATCAACTTTATATAATCATCTTCATTTAAAATCTCTATTACGTGTTTGTTTTTTTTGCCTTCGCTACTACATCTTCTGCAGAATTGTTTCTAAAGTATCCATCTTTCTTTATGGCTTGTAAAACCCGTTTAAACCGCATAAAGTTATTGGCTGGGGTTTCACCATTAAATTTTTTTAGTAAATAGTCTCGAAATCCTTCACACAAATTTTCAGTGATGTCGCTTAGAGAGATGCAATCGTTCTTGATAAAGTTTTTGAAAGCATCAAGACTAGTTTCTAAATGCCTGTTTCCTACTTTTCTATTTAATCTGATGAATTCGTAATAGTAGTCTACTAAATTAGCTTTGATTTTGCGCTGAAGTGAGTAACCGCTATTTATTTACAAAGTCCAGTGATTTTTTGGGCTTAAGATTGTCAACAGGTCTCGCTTTTCAGATTTTCTGTCGTTTGATTAATTAATAATTATTACATTCTGATTTACGGTTAGTAGTTTGTCGCACCTAAAAACGTGCATTAGTGAGGATAGAAAAGTTTAAACAGTTGTTGAGCAAATATGTTTATCCAAGCCTTATAATGCCTGACTTAGTTCCATCAAATTTGAGTACAGGTTTCCTGAACACTACACCCGTTTACTTATTACTAAATGCTCCAACTCAGGATTGTTAATGATGTTTTGCATCTCTGCTTGAATGATATCCTGGATGTCGGATTTAATCTGCACATAATTTCGTTGCACCATTGATGAGTCCAGCGTCCTAAAAACCGGAATGTCCTCATAACCTTCCTGCTCTTCTTTCAATGTTTTATGGTCGTTGATAATGTTACAATGAAATCCTTTGAGTTGAATTCTACAATCAGGATCGTCTGCTATCATTCCTACAAATTCACCTGAAGAAAGGCTAGAAATTTTTGATGGCGGTATTGCATTGTCAAGTTGCCTGGAATGGCTGATTGAAGTGTCTGATCGATTAATAGACATGCTTTGACGGT
>JACMQM010000042.1 GCA_014376985.1 Cytophagaceae bacterium
TGTCCGACAAAGTCAGCGAGTTCAGTAAGAATGGCGAGTTTGGCAATTTGTTTTCCTCCGACATAATTATCGCCCGAAGTTACGTACTTCACTACCTGCATTTGATCGTCGATGTATTTATACAAATGCGGAAACTTACCTGTCAGTGGAAGTAAGGGAAGCAATCCAAAATTATCCAGTACCGTTGTGTAAGAAGTGGCATAGGCACATTTTAATTTTCCTCGGGGAACCTCAAATTGAAAACCATTCAATGGTAAGGTAGAGTTTTTCCAATGGTGCGGAAGTAAACCTATCATGGGCAAGGTTTGTGAACCTTCCATCACCTGAGTCTGGTAACTAAATGTGGTAGTAAGTTTTGCCGTAGCTTCATTGAAATTCCAATTCATTTCCGTACCACGAACAAATACAAAAGCATGCTGTGCAAATTGCTGAAGCGTTGCCAATGAATTGTCAGGAAGAGGAGCTACAGTCAAATAGTTTTTACCATTCAGGTTAGAAACAAATTTCCGGATGGGATTGATCACTGCTCCGTTTACCGGTCGATTCGGTTCTACTACATAAGTATAAGTGGAACCGGCTGGAAAAAATATTCCATAACTTGATCCTTGCACCGTGATTCCAATCACATTGGTACCAATTGTATTATCGATAATAGGATCCCAGGGCATCCAAACTTCAGCGGCTTCAGGGCCTGATTTTTCTATGAAGACATAGGGTACACCCTGAACCAGCGTGGCCTCCATTTTAGATGCCGTACTATTATTCAATCGAATTTTGCAATGGTAATCTCCGTAAGAAACAACGTTGAGTGTATCCCAAAGTACCCTGTTGCTAAGGCCTACATTGATGGCTTGATTCGGCCAATCGTTATGGCTAAAAGATTGAGGAAAGGTGTTCTGCACATTGTCGAGACGATTTTTGAAAATCTCAAAACCATATTCGTTTTTAGATTTTATTCCATAAGGATATACCCAGGTTGCAAATTGAGGATACCTATATAAACCCGGATCCCATATGAAGGCACTCCACCATTCGTGTGTCGTGGGTTGTTGAGTAAAATCAGAAGTTACTCTCGGTGATCTGGCGGGCGCATTAAACCAGGAGCCATCCCATTGACCAGGACTCGGCGGTTCGCCGGGTAGGGGGGATAAATTATAACTTCCAAGACCAACATTCACTTCCTGCGCTAAACTTGGATAGAGACCCATACAGGAAAGCATTAGCATACATGTTATAAACCTTCTCATAGCTAGCGGTGTTTGTAATCGAATTGTTCAATAACTTATTATAATATTAATAGTTATTACATCAACTACTCCAAATGGACTGAGAAATCGGTAATTAATGACCTGTATTATGACACTTTAGAAACAGTTATGTATCGTTTAAAGCACATAAAAATAGGACAGGATTTATAAATTAACATGAATTGAAAAAAATGAGAGTTTAGAAAACAAGGCATAAACTAAGAGAAAAATTAAGACTCAAATTCTGGTTATACATAAAAAAGACCGGTTTATAAGCCGGTCTTTTTTTGTCCATCATGAGGAGCCTATTGCTATGGAAATGAAAACTTTAACGCCTTTATTATGGCAAGCCGTTACTACAGCATCGGTTTGGGTTGTACCTGAAATGGTAGCTCCTGTAGCATTAGTAGGATTGAAAAAGGCAATGTTGTGTGGGTCATTTTGTCCAAATCGACCTAATTAATGGCCGTTCCAGGGCTCAGCCAGGTAGAGAGATACCCCCACCTTGAACTGAGCAATAGAAGACGTTGAAACCAGACAAAGTAAAACTAGAATGAACTTTAAAGCTACTTTTCCTTTCATACGTGGACGTTTTTGTTGGCTTTGATGTGGGGATAGAGAGTCGTACTATTACGAATATACGCAGGAAGTATGTAGTTTGGTAAAGGATCAAAATGCTGCATTCTGACCGCCAAAAAACACAAAGCACTAATTTACAAATACTTGCATATAAATAGTGATGTATTTGTCCGTGATATTGTCTCATAAAAAGAGCGTTCATTCTAAAAAAGCAAAGTATTATTCCCTAAACTATTATTTTTTTTTACCTTGCCCGCTCAAACTAATTCCTACTAGAGGCATGAAAAAAACAATTATCCTTGGCATATTCCTAGCTTTCGCAAATACGGTACAGGCTCAAATCAATTTAAAAAGCATTGAAAGTAAAGCCGCTAGTACAACAACAGGTAAAGAAATCAGCAACTTATTGACAAGCGTAGAATCGAACATCAAGCCGGCTGCGGAAACAACCGAGTTTTCGACTAAAAAAACATCATGGTTGGACTCTGCTAAGAAAGCAGTCACTTCAGAACAAGGTGCTGCTTTGTTGTCTCAACTAGCCGGTGGATTGAAATCTACTTCTTTTGGATCAGGCTGGGCTGCCATCAAAGATAAATGGTTTGCCAGTGCAAAAACAACCGACAGCACTTCTGGTCTTAAAACATTGGCCAGCCAATTGGTTTCCAATTTGAATACCTCAACATTTACAAGTCCAAACAGCAAAACGACTTTAGACGGAGTGATCGGAGCGATAAAATAATTTAGTGATTAGTAAAAGGGAAGAGCAAGCTCTTCCCTTTTTTTTTGTTTTTTTTATTGGCAACTAACCACTGTTTCATAACACATCCGTAACTTTTAAATTACATCTTATTCCTTTCTTTGATAAAAATATAATTCTTTTTTATGAAGAAACTATTCCTCTCTTTGGCTGCCTTATGCCTGACCGGCTCAGCAATTGCACAAACAACGATTCTTCCATATGCGAGTACATGGAAATACCTGGACAATGGAAGTAACCCAGGCACAGCCTGGCGTGCGAGCAGTTTTACTGATGCCGCCTGGAAAAGCGGTAAAGGACAACTCGGCTATGGCGATGGTGACGAGACCACAGTAGTCAGTTATGGTTCCAGCTCTTCTGCTAAGTACATCACAACTTATTTTCGCTCTTCTTTCACTGTTAGCAATCCTGCAGTTTTTGCCAATTACCAGATCAATACCAAACGCGACGATGGCATTGTGGTCTATATCAACGGTTCGGAAGTCTGGCGTGACAACATGCCTTCAGGAACAATTGCTTATACCACCTTATCGTCTACCAATTGCTCAGATGATGGGGCAGGAGTAGAAACAACAACATTAAGCTTAAGTAACAGTCACATCGTTTCAGGAAGCAACAGCATCGCTGTGGAGATTCATCAAACGGCCGCATCAAGCAGCGACATTTCTTTTGACTTGCAGTTGCTCGGTCTGCCTGCAGCACCTGTCGTGACGTTGCCGCGTCCTGACCACATTGTGGTGGTGATGATGGAAAATCATAGTTACAATGAAATTGTAGGTAATGCTTCCGCACCATTTATCAATTCACTCATCACGGGAAATAATTCGGCAAACTTCACCCAATCATTTGGATTGACACATCCCAGTCAACCGAATTATCTGATGTTATATTCCGGTTCGAATCAGGGAGTAACAGACGATGGTAATCCTTCGTTTCCTTTTACAACTCCAAACCTGGGTGCGCAATTGATTGCGAAAGGTTTTACCTTCAAAGGTTATTCCGAAACCATGCCCAGTGCAGGATACACCGGATCTTCGTCAGGAAAATATGCACGCAAACATTCACCCTGGGTATTTTGGCAAGGCGCTTCTTCCAATGCCATTCCATCTGCTTCCAATCAACCCTTCACTGCTTATCCGCAAAATAATTTCACCACATTGCCTACCGTTTCTTTTATCATTCCAAATTTGGATCATGACATTCATGACGGTACGGTAGCACAAGGTGACACTTGGGTAAATACTAATCTGAGCGCTTACATCACCTGGGCAAGAACGAACAACAGTTTGTTTATCCTTACCTTCGATGAAGACGACCATAGCCAAAACAATCAGATCACAACTATATTCGTAGGACCGATGGCAAAAAAGGGACAATATGCCAATACCATTAACCATTACAACCTGTTACGCACATTGGAAGACATGTACGGTTTGCCTTATGCCGGCAATGCGGCTTCTTCTTCTCCCATCCGTAATTGCTGGACAACTTCACCCGCACGTTTAGGTGAAGACAATGGAGAAAATGCAGTGGCGGAAATGGAGCTCTCTCCCAATCCTGTCAATGCAGAATTATCTATAGAAGCTAATCTTACAGCGGCGGACGAGATAGAATTGTCTGTGATCAGTGAACTGGGTTTTAAAGTAGACTATGTCTACAAAGGCACCCGTACAGCTGGTCTGCAACAGTTTACCTATAACGCTTCGTCTCTTCCAGCCGGAATATACTATTTGATGTTGAAGGGAGAAAAAAATAATAAGACAGTAAGGTTTATAAAAGAGTAGTTAGTCGTTAGTACTTCGCTATGTCATGTTCAAGGTTACCCGTATTGACTGGTCAATACGGGTAACCTTTTTTTCTAATGCTTAACGATGACGACTATTATTTTGGCTCACTTTTTACGCTGTTAATTAGCGACTAACGACTAACGACTAAAAAAATGCCCACCGTCAAAGATTTACGCTACCAAAAAAACTCTGACCACCAGAAACACACCTTGGATGTTTACATTCCTGAAGAGGAAGGCACTTTTCCTGTGTTTGTCTTTGTACATGGAGGCAGTTGGTATGAAGGAAGTAAAGACATATATGTACTGTTAGGAGAACATTTATCGAAAAAAGGAATCGTTGCAGTGATCATTAATTACAGGTTGGGAGGAGAAGCCAATTACCTTGATATGGCAAAGGATTGCAGTGCGGCGGTAGAGTGGGTGGCTGATGCGATTGATTGGTATAAAGGACAAACCAATACTATCTTTTTATCCGGGCATTCCGCCGGTGGACATTTGGCTGCGCTTATAACACTCAACAAAAAATTTCTGGGTGAGGCATTTATTACTCAGCACATCAAAGGATGTATTCTCATTGATGCTTTTGGTCTAAATATGGATTATGTATTGGTAAATAATACCGCCTTCTTCGCCCGTGAATTAAAAAAAGTATTTACAGATGTACCTACGAACTGGAAGGATGCAGCTCCGGTTCATTTTATTGATAGTACTCCTGTACCTTTTCTAATCATGATAGGTTCAGAAACATATCCTTACCTTGCCTTTGACAATGCAATATTCATTTCGCAATTGGATAAACATGAAATTTACAATACTCATTTCACACTGCGCGGCAAGAACCATCGGGATATGGTGATCAGAATGAGAGATGAAAAAGATGAAGCCTATGAAAAAATTATATCATTTATAAAAAAGGTAATCGCTTAATCATATTGCTTATACAAAATAATTTAACAGAATTGTTTAACTATTAAACTCATGGAAAATTATATCGTTCAACAATCCGTCAAGATCAAAGCTCAGCCTTCTAAAGTATGGGATGCTTTAACGAATCCCAATAAAACAAAAAAATATTTCTTCCACTGCAAAGTCTTTTCCGATTGGAAACAGGGGAGTACAATTACTTTCAAAGGCAAACTTTTTTATATTTTCCCAATCGAAATGACAGGTAAAATACAAGCTGTTGAACAAAACAAATTATTGAAGTATACTTTGAATAATGGAAAGTCCAATACACATTCTACCGTTACAGACAGATTAAGTTTTGCTGATGGCATCACAACGCTTTCCATCTCTGACGACGTGGGTCAAGGAGAGGGAGCAGAAAAACGCTATAAGCGATCTGTAAAAGGTTGGGAGAAAGTATTAAAAGGATTAAAGAAATTGGTCGAAGAAGCGAATTAGTTTTATTAATAAACTAATTAAATAGGTATATTATGGCTTAGCTCCTTTAGCATGTCACAAGCCATCACCTTTCATACTATGCTTCCTACTGAACGCTCTCAAGTGGAAGACATGATCCTCAATCTCTACAGCAACGACGGTAAAGAAACCAACGACTACATGAGTCGTAAAAAAATACGTCCCACATTAGACAGAGCGCTTACACATCCGGATAGCCTTCGCGTAGAGGTTTTCAAAGAACAGCAACAAATTATTGGCTATGCCTTACTCTATAGTTTCTGGAGCAATGAATACGGCGGAATGGTCTTGACGTTGGATGAATTGTATGTCGCTCCATTGTTTCGCAGCAGAGGTATCTCTTCTACTTACATTGACAAACTGCAAGATCAAAAATCTTCTTATGTACTATTAGCATTGGAAGTCATGCCGGGTAATGAAAAAGCCAAGTCTCTGTATACAAGGTTAGGCTTTGAAGAAAACAGAAGGATGTTTATGAATAAAAAGGTGTAAAGCATTTGACTATTATTATCAATTAATCAAATAGAATAACAGCAGCATTTAGATTGGGTAAATTAAATTAAAACTACCTAGTTATAGGTAGGGGATCCGATCAATAATATAAGTAAATTGAGTCGATCAAGATTATTCATTTAAAACTTTTTCTATGAAAAAATTATTTACTCTACTATGTTTAGCAGCTATTCCGGCAATTGCACAACCTACTTTTACAACCATAGCTACGCCAACGAATAATACCGCGGTTAGTTCACGCAGTGCGGTCTACACAGGCACTTTGCCCACAACAGGAGCAAATCAAACCTGGGACTACAGTGCCTTAACTTTCCCCAATGCTCCGACTACTAGTATTGCCCATACCAATATTAATAATTCTCCAAGAGCCTCATCTTTCCCCACTGCCAACTATTATGAACAAGCTGCTGATGGAGGAGAAATATTTTACAAAGTAACAACTACAAGCAGCAGCATACTGGGTAATTACAGTGCTGCAAATTCTGTAACAATTGTCAATAGTAATCCGCAAACCACATTGACAGTGCCTTTCAGTTATGGAGAAACGCAAAATGACACCTATTCTGGAAATTATATAGCCAACAGTATACCGGTTAGCAAATCAGGTTTATTGCAAGTAGATTATAATGGTTATGGCACATTGAAAACTCCGGATGGAACATTTACAAATGTTCCTCTGTTAAAAGCGGTTTCAGATGAAACACATGTTTTCCAAATCACAGCTGATTTCTCTTATTCACAACGCTTTGTCTCTACCACATACAGCTGGGGCTATCCGGGTGGCTATTCCTTTATTTTTGCCATCGTAAAAATAGAAGCCTATGATATGTTTGGTAACCTTTCTGGTACTTCAACCAATGCTTTAAAAATAGAACAGATACCAACAGGTATCTTCAACACGGCCAATGAAAACACTGCGACAGTTTTCCCTCAACCGGCGAAAGATCAAGTAACGATAAGCGCTGACAAATTGCAGGGACAGTATACTGCCACTATTTATAATTTGCAAGGTGATGTTTTAAAAAGTGATGAAGGCTATGCATTGGATCATGCTCTTACACTAAATGTGCAATCAATAACAAAAGGCATCTATCTGGTAGAAATAAATAACGAAGGACAATTGCTCCGTTCTAAGTTAGTCGTGCAATAAAAAAAATACTTGTATTTAAAGAGGCCGAAGTATAAACGTCGGCCTCTTTTTGTGCTTATACAATTTAAATGAACGAAGTAAACGCATTGACATTATTTTGGCAAAGAAAAATAAAACGTTGCCCTTCTCTCACTTTTGCTTCAGCCCAAATTTTCCCCTGGTGTCGAGTCACGATTTTATCTGCTATAGCAAGCCCTATACCTGTATCTTCAAATTCTGTTTTATGATGCAGGCGTTGAAACAAACCAAATAGTTTAGCATAAAAACTCATGTGAAAGCCATCTCCATTATCTTTAATTGAATATACGATTTGACCAGGCTACAAAAAAAACAGATTAAAAGGACATGTACGACGAAGCAATTTATAAAAGCTAAACGCCGCATTATTTAAAAAATTTCATAGACACTGACTTTTGAGTATCTTTAAAGACATCTGTTCTACCATGGAATTAAAAACTCTCGTCGATCATTTACAAAA
>JACMQM010000337.1 GCA_014376985.1 Cytophagaceae bacterium
AACAACCAACAACCGCATGGAATTGTTAGCGGTCATTAAAGGATTAGAAGCTATTAAAGAACCAGGATGGGACGTATTGATCTACTCCGATTCTAAATATGTAGTCGATGCTGTAGAAAAAAGATGGTTATTTGATTGGGAGAAAAAATATTTCAAAGGCAAAAAAAACGAAGACCTTTGGATCAAATTTCTTCACGAGTTTAGAAAACACAAAGTCCGTTTTCAATGGGTTCGTGGGCACAATGGCAACACAGAAAATGAACGCTGTGATGTACTAGCCACCAATGCAGCAGACGGCAAAGACTTAAAACCCGATCATGGATACGAAGCTTACGAGCGTGCGGGTATCGAATAAGTAAGTCATGGGTAATTCTTTTTTTCAATTCAAACAATTTATTGTACACCAATCGGAAGCGTCATTAAAAGTCTGTACGGAGTCTTGTATATTCGGCGCTAGCATTCCTATTGAAAATGCTGAGCATATTTTAGATATCGGCACGGGCACCGGACTACTGGCGCTTATGCTCGCTCAAAAAAGTCCAGCTCAAATAGAAGCCATAGAATTGGATGAAGCTTCTGCACGCGATGCGCAAAAAAACTTTTCAGCATCGCCATGGAAAGAACGTTTAATCTTGCACATTGAAGATGCAAAGAATTTCTCCTCTGCAAAAAAATTTGATCTTATCGTCAGTAATCCTCCCTTTTTCATCCATCAATTAAAATCGTCAGATGTAAGGACCAATGCGGCGTTGCACGGCAGCGAACTTAAGCCTGAAGATCTTTGCGCAATTGTCAACCAGCTTTCGACAGATGAAGGAAGATTTTTCGTATTACTTCCAGAATACGAAATGCGGCTATTGAAAGCACAATTGGAAGCCTCCGGATGGTTTTCGATATATCACCTCGCAATCTTTCAGGAAATGAACAAACCTGTTTTTAGAATCATAGGAGGATTTAGCAAAAAAAAAGAAATGCAACTCAATAGCAAACAGCTTATCATCTATGCAGGCGGAAGACTGTATACCAATGATTTTGTTGAGCTGCTTAAAAATTATTACCTCTATCTTTAAAGTTCCTCCTCTTCAAAAGAAACTCCTTCTCTCTTAAGCTGTGACAAAATTTGAAGATAGAGTCTTTGATTGGAAGGCAAATGTATACCCGCTTCTCTCCAGGTATTTTCATAGACAGAGACAGCTGCCATAGCTAATGGTAAGCCAACCGTTTTAGCCATCGCCGTAAACTGACTGTTCTCTCCTTTTACAGAAAGTGTAGACCTATATTCTTTTTCTACCCCCCTCTTCACCGTTTTAATACGGTGTTGCATCAATACCCAATCTTTATCTTCTTTTTGCAAGGCCCACTTCACTTCCAATATTTCCTGCAGATAAGCTGCTGCTGTTTTACGAGTATTTGTTAGAGGTATATCGGAATCCAATGTCAGATAAATAAGCTTCTCCCATGTCGGATCAGAAATTGGGATACTCAGCTTAGCTTCCAAAGTTTGTTTTGTCCAATTGCCGGGCACGAAATGAGCTAGGAAAGAAGCGTACGTTGTGGTATCCTCCAGTATGATTTCATCATCCGTCATACCAAGCTGTACAAATACATTCCAGGCTTCGCTATATCCCTTTCGACGGATTGTTCCTCTAATGAATGTCTGCACCATTTGCAGACCATACAACTCCTGGTACTTAAAAGAATCACGATTGGGATAAAATTCCAACTCTTCTTTTCCTTTCCAAATCAATGGACGTGCTGTTGCAAACAATTGCTTATAAGAAATCTTTTTGATCAACGAATTTTCTTTGAACAGCGCTGTTCCTTTTCCTGCTACTACCACATTGCGTGGATTCCAGGTGAACTTATAAAGCCATGGATTATCACCTTCATAAGCAGGATCAACCAAGCCGCCAGTAACAGAAATGAAAGAGATCACTTCTTCCTCTTTGTTTTGAATGCGATCAAGCAAATCAAACGCAGACATGTGATCCAGACCTGGATCCAACCCGCATTCAAATAAAAACGTCAATCCTTTTTGTTTGACTTCTTTATCAAGCGCTTGCATTTCAGGAGAAATGTAGGACGCAGTAAGTAAATGCTTATTGTATTTGAGGCAAGCCTGCGCCACGCCATAATGGTGAGCAACGGGTAACATAGAAATAACTACGGTTCCCTGCATCACTGCATCTTCCAATGAAAAAACATCTGTTTCCCTTAGTAATATAAACTCACAATGGGCCTCTGGGTGAACGATAGTTCTGGCATTAGATAAAGCTACTGGAAATGCATCCGCAATGATCAAACCAATCTGGTTTTCAAAGGACCAGTAGGATAAATACTTGATCAGATAGGAAGATGATTTACCCGCTCCAAGAACTACTATTTTGCCTTTCACTGCCATTGCTCCGCGTTCTAAGATTATATTTCAATATAATAAATAGGATGATTATTTTACCATAGAAATTAAGGATTCATTGTTATATTTAACGTTCAATTCTTTGCATGAAACAATCTTCCGCCATCAAAACCACTTACCTAAGTATTTTAAGCAGTGCACTATTAGCTCTGCTTAAAGCATTTGTAGGGGTATTGGGTAA
>JACMQM010000338.1 GCA_014376985.1 Cytophagaceae bacterium
CCACCGCCTTATCCACTTCCGCTTCCGTATTCATTCTGCTAAAAGAAAAACGCAGGTAACCTGAATCAGGGTTGGCACCGATGGCTTCTAAAACGTGTGAACCGATTTGTGTACCGCTGGTGCAAGCGCTGCCTGCTGAAGCGGCGATGCCATCAATGTCGAGGTTAAACAATAACATATCGTATTCATCACCGGGAGGAAGATTGATGTTGAGTACGGTATATAAACTTTTATCCAAGTCTCCGCAAAGCCCGTTGAACGTGATGTTTGGGATATGTGATTGAATTTGGCTGATCATGCGTTCCTTTAAACCAAGAATATGATTTTTGTCATGATCCAAATTCGCGTAGGCTAACTCCAATGCTTTCGCCATGCCAACTATTCCGGGCACGTTCTCTGTACCTGCACGCCTATTGCGCTCTTGAGGACCGCCATATAATATGGGTTTTAACGACGCCTCTGCATTGACATACAAAAAACCTACGCCTTTGGGACCATGAAATTTATGCGCCGAGCCGACAAGGTAGTGAATGGGTAATTTTTGCAAATCAAAACGATAGTGTCCCATCGTTTGCACGGTATCTGAATGAAAATAGGCTTCGTTCTCTTTGCACAATGCCGCAATGCGTTCGATGTCGTTCAGGTTGCCGATCTCGTTGTTCCCGTGCATAAGGCTTACCAAAGAAATCGGGTTATTGTTTAACAAGGCTTCAAGGCATTCCATATTTAGCGCGCCTTGCTGATCCACTTCTACTTTGCTCCATTCAAAATCAAGGTAGTCGTTCTGCAATTCTTCAATGGTATGCAACACGGCGTGATGTTCCAAGGGTGAAGTGATGACATGGCTCAGTTCATAGGTATGAATGCAACTGAAAATGGCCATGTTGTCAGCCTCTGTACCGCCCGATGTAAAAAAGATTTCGGAAGGAGACGTATTTAAAATATCTGCGATCGTCTTTCTCGCTTTGTCAATAGCCGCGCGCGTTTCTCTGCCATAATTGTGTATGGAAGAAGGATTGCCAAACTTATGGGTGAAATAAGGCATCATGGCTTCGAGCACACGCTCGTCCATGGGTGCGCTGGCGGCATTATCGAGGTAGATTGGCATTAATCGTTTCTAAGATTTCGCGAAGATCGCCCATGATTTTTTTCGCCAGGTGATCTGCTGTGGCCATCGAAGAAGATTCTGAATAGATACGAATGATCGGCTCTGTATTCGACTTTCTCAATTGCACCCACTCTTGGTCAAACTCTATTTTCACTCCGTCTTCACTATTGATCGGTTGTTTGCTGTAACGTTTTTGCAATTCTAAAATCACTGCGTCAGCATCAATATCGTCTGTTAATTCGATTTTGTTTTTTGATATCTGATATTGAGGATAAGTTCCTCTCAGCATAGAAACCTGCTTGCCGTACAAGGCGAGGTGAGACAAGAACAAAGCAATACCCACTAATGCATCACGTCCATACTGCAATTCCGGATAAATGATACCACCGTTTCCTTCTCCCCCGATCACAGCTTTAGTTTTCTTCATGGCAGCCACTACGTGTGCTTCGCCCACCGGTGAGGCCATATACTTCTGACCGGCTTTCTCTGTGATGTCACGCAAGGCACGGGTAGAAGAAAGATTAGATACTGTATTACCTGGTGTATGTTTTAAAACATAATCTGCTACTGCTACTAAGGTGTACTCTTCACCGAAAGCAATGCCATCTTCTTTGATAAAGCACAAGCGATCTACATCCGGATCTACTACGATACCTAAGTCATACTGACCACGTTCGATTTCAGAAGAAATAAAAGTTAAATTTTCTGGTAACGGTTCCGGATTGTGAGGGAAATTACCGTTGGGTTCACAAAACAGTTTGGTGACTTGTGTCACGCCCAATGCTTCCAGTAACATAGGAACGGCAATGCCACCTGAAGAATTTACGGCATCCACCACCACTTTGAAGTTACGCTTGGCAATCGCTTCTCTGTTCACCAAAGGCAACGCCAAAATCGCTTCGATGTGTCTTTTGAGCGCTTCGTTGTCTTTGTCTAGCGTATAGGTGCCTAGTTTTTTATATTCAGCAAAACGAAGTTTGGCATTCTTAGTATATTTATTTACCTGGCTTCCCTGTTTCTCTGTCAACACTTCTCCAGCCTCATTCAATAACTTCAAGGCATTCCAGTTGCCCGGATTGTGGCTGGCTGTAATCACAATACCGCCTGCCGCTTCTTCGTGTTTTACTGCATACTCCACCGTAGGTGTTGTAGACAATCCCAGGTCGATCACATGGATCCCTAGACTGCGTAAAGTGGAAGACACCAGTTGAGTAACCAGTTCTCCTGAGGGACGGGCATCTCTGCCAATCACTACTTTTGCTGTTTCATTTTTTTCCAAAAGCCACATCCCAAAAGCGGATGCGAATTTTACTACATCCTGAGGGGTTAGATTATCTCCTACCGTACCGCCTATGGTGCCTCGAATCCCTGAAATAGATTGTATAAGTGTCACTGCTGTTTTATTTTAGTCCCCTGTCCAAAAACCTGAAATAATTTGTAAGTTGAACAGTCAAATTTAACTATTTTATAAGATTCCCAACACGATTGATGAGAAAATAGAAAAGAGAGAGGAGAGAGGAGACTTAAATTCTCATTTCTCATCTCTCTCTTTTCTCATCTCTCCACCTACTATTATTATGAATAAGCCCTCTTTAACCGAAACCCTTGAGTCCTTCGCCAATGTCCTCAAAATAATGGACGAGCTGCGTGAACAATGCCCGTGGGACAAAAAACAAACCATTGACAGCCTTCGCTATTTAACCATTGAAGAGACCTTTGAGCTTTCTGATGCCATTGTAGAAAAAGACATGGAGGAAATCAAAAAAGAACTTGGGGATATTTTTTTACACCTGATTTTCTACAGTAGAATCGCATCGGAAACCAATGACTTTACCATCAAGGATGTCATGGACAGTCTGTGCGAAAAGCTGATCCGACGTCATCCCCATATTTATGGCGACGTGAAAGCGGAAGATGAAGAAGCCGTAAAAAGAAACTGGGAGCAGATCAAACAAACAGAAAAGGGCGGCAACAAAACCATCCTTGCCGGTGTTCCAAAATCTCTGCCTGCTATGGTCAAAGCCATACGCATTCAGGAAAAAGCAAGAGGTGCTGGTTTTGACTGGGACAATAAAGACCAGGTATGGGATAAAGTAAAGGAAGAACTGGATGAATTTGAAAAAGAAGCCAATGCCCCTGAAGTCAATAAAGAAAAAATGGAAGATGAACTTGGGGATATTTTTTTCTCTATCATCAATTACTCTCGCTTCATTGATATCAATCCCGAAGATGCCTTGGAACGTACCAATAAAAAATTCATCAAGCGTTTTACTTACTTAGAAGAACAAGCTAAAGCAGTAGGAAAGAAGTTGCACGACATGACGCTGGATGAAATGAATGCGTATTGGGAAGAAGCAAAGCAGAAATAAAGCAAGGAGTGAGGAGGAACGAGCTAGGACAATCTTTTCTCCTAGCTCATTTCTCCTTTTTGTTCACTGTATCTTTCCCACTTCTCCAACGCCAATCTAAAATCTTCCGGCAACTCGGACTCAAACTTCATAAATTTTTTGGTAGTGGGATGGATGAACCCAATGGACTTCGCATGCAGCGCTTGCCTAGGAAGGAGTTCAAAACAATTGTCTACAAATTGTTTGTACTTCGAAAACACCGTTCCTTTTACAATACGGTCTCCTCCGTAAGTGGCATCATTGAACAAAGGATGACCGATATGTTTCATGTGCACGCGGATCTGGTGCGTGCGCCCTGTCTCCAGGTTACATTGAATCAGGGAAACGTATTGCAAATCCTTTAATACTTTATAATGGGTCACGGCACGTTTGGCTTGTTCTTCGTCCTCATACACGGCCATGATCTTGCGATCCCTCATGCTGCGCGCGATCGGCGCATTCACTGTCCCGCTCGGAGGATTAGGAACTCCCCAGGCAATGGCATAATACGTACGTTCAATGCTGTGGTCAAAAAACTGTTTACCCAGAAAACTCATGGCATATTCCGTTTTGCCAATCACTAATAAACCGGATGTATCTTTATCGATACGATGCACCAAGCCCGGACGAATTTCTCCGTTAGAGGAAGGTAAATTATTCAAATGGTACGATAAGGCATTCACCAAAGTACCTGTCCAGTTGCCATGCGCAGGGTGTACGACCATGCCCGCAGGCTTATTGACGATTAGTAATTCCTCGTCTTCGTAAATAATATTCAGCGGAATATTTTCTGGAACGACAACATCTTCTCTCGGAGGATGTGGCAGAGAAACAATAATGACATCACCCGGTTTGACCTTATAGCTTGGCTTTACTCCATGGTCATTGACTTTCAGCGTTTCCGCATGAATGGCATTTTGCAATTTATTGCGCGTGGCATTCTGAATCCGATCCATCAAAAACTTATCGATGCGGATCATGCTTTGCCCTTTGTCTACCACAATGCGGTGGTGTTCAAACAACTCAACATCGTCTTCAAAATCCGGTATTTCCTCGGAGGTACTCATTTACTCTTTTTCCATGGCAATATAAGGAAAAATGGTGAGCGGTGAACAGTGAAGAGTGAGAGTACATACAATTCTCTATTTTAATAATATTGCTATCTTGCAGTAAACCGTTGCGAAGAGCAAACTGCTCACCGTTCACTCTTCACTACTCACCAAAATGTTGCTCCAAAGCCATACTCTTCCTCCAATAAACATTACCAAGCTTAACCATCCGCTAACTGACAACTTATACCTCGCCCGGCTGGATCTCTTACCTTATCCAGCAGGAGGCAATAAATGGTTCAAACTGAAATACAATTTGTTAGAAGCGGAGCGATTGGGTATCAAACAAATCATTACGTTTGGCGGAGCTTATTCCAATCACTTATATGCGACTGCGGAAGCAGCGGATTATTGGGGTTTTAAAAGCATTGGAATTGTAAGGGGGGAAGAACATTTTTCTTTGAACGATACGCTTCAACACTGCGTCAATAAAAGCATGCAACTTTTTTATATGTCTCGGGAAGAATACCGTAGAAAAAGCGAACCAGAGTTTATACAACGTTGGATGTACGAACAAGGAATTCCAAACGGATATATGATTCCAGAAGGAGGCAGCAATACATTGGCGGTGAAAGGCATGCAGGAACTGATTGACCTGCTCCCCTCCGATACAGACATTATCGCTACGGCTTGCGGCACAGGCGCTACCATGGCCGGATTGATTGCGGGTGCAAAAACTCATCAGGAAGTCTGGGGGTTTCCCGGGCTAAAGGGAGCTGATTTTTTGGTCAACGATATCCAATCGCTACTTTCTGAATGTCACAATGTATCCGATAAAAAGTGGAGGCTTCTACTAGATTATCACCTGGGTGGTTATGCTAAATTACCGGACGAACTTTTGTCTTTTATACATCGATTTAAAAAAGAACAAGGCATTACCTTAGATCCCACTTACACCAGCAAATTGCTTTTCGGATTATTTGATTTGGCGGATAAAAATCTGCTTCCTAAGGATAAAAAAATCGTTGCACTCCACACAGGAGGACTACAAGCCTGGGGTGGATTACCGGAAAAAAAACGTATATTTCTCTCTGAATAAAAAATCGACAATGTCTGTAAAATCATACATCGAATCCAACAAAGACAGATTCCTGGAAGAGCTGAAAGAGCTCTTGCGCATTCCTTCTGTAAGCGCCGACAATCAATACAAAGCAGATGTATTGCGTGCCGCTGAAAAAGTAAAAGAGTTTTTATTACAGGCAGGTGCAGACAGCGCCCAATTATATCCTACCGCCGGTCATCCGATTGTGTATGGAGAACAACTCATCGATCCCGCTTTACCTACCGTTTTGGTTTACGGACATTACGATGTACAACCGGCTGATCCGCTTAATTTATGGGACAGCCCACCTTTTGAACCGGTCATCAAAGACGGTAAGATATTTGCTCGCGGCGCAAGCGATGACAAAGGTCAGATGTTCATGCACATCAAAGCGCTCGAAACATTAAACCAACAAGGTAAATTACCTTGTAATTTAAAATTCCTAATTGAAGGAGAAGAAGAAGTAGGTAGCAATAACTTAGAGCAGTTTCTAAAAGACCAAAAGGAATTATTGAAAGCAGACATCATCCTCATTTCAGATACCGGTATTTTATCCAATGAAAATCCATCTATCACAACGGGATTGAGAGGATTGAGTTATTTGGAAATAGAAGTCACAGGCCCTTCAAGAGATCTTCACTCCGGTATGTACGGTGGAGCAGTGGCTAATCCTATACAGGTATTAGCACAGATGATTACTTCATTGAAAGATGAAAACAATCACATTACCATTCCCGGATTCTACGACGATGTGCAGGAAGCTTCTGTGGAAGAACGTCAGCGCATGAGCGAAGCGCCTTTTGATTTGGAAGCTTACAAAGCATCTTTAAAATTAAAAGACGTCTCCGGAGAAAAAGGATACAGTACGTTAGAACGTGTGAGCATAAGACCAAGCTTAGATGTCAACGGCATCTGGGGCGGTTACACCGGAGAAGGTGCGAAGACGGTGTTGCCATCTAAAGCATTCGCGAAACTGTCTATGCGTTTGGTACCTAATCAATCTTCAGAACAAATCACGCAATTGTTCAGCGACCATTTCAAACGCATTGCTCCGGCTTCGGTAGAGGTAATCGTTAAACCTCATCATGGTGGAGAACCGGCGCTTACATCCCTGACTTCAGACGGATACAAAGCAGCAGAAAAAGCATTTGAAACTGTTTGGAACAAAAGACCGATTCCCATGCGTGAGGGAGGAAGTATTCCGATTGTGAGTTTGTTTAAAAAAGAGCTGGGTCTGGATACCGTATTGTTAGGCTTTGGGTTACACAGCGATGCCATTCACTCGCCCAATGAAAACTACCATTTATTCAACTTCTTTATGGGTATCGAAACCATTTGTGAGTTCCATAAACAATATGTTCGGTTGAAAAAATAAACTATTTATAACAGTCCACTGTTATGTTTCTACTTATGATAAAACGCATCTCCCTATTTATAATGTTACTCTTCAGCATCCTGGCCTGTAAGAGTGAAGCACAAAAATTAACGCCCGCAACCTGGAAACATTCTCTGTCCAAAAAAGAAGTATCCATTGGTCAAACGGTCGATCTTATTTTTGAAGCCGACATTGAAGACACCTGGTATTTGTATTCTTCTGATTTCGATCCGAACCTGGGACCGAATTTAACTGTCATTACTTTTGAACCTAACAGTACCTACAAATTGGTGGGTAAGTTAAAACCCATCGGTGCAAAGAAAAAATACGATGACATCTGGGGAGGTGAGTATACGTATTTTAAACACAAAGCACTTTTCAAACAAACAGTAAAAATACTGTCGGAGCAAGTTGTCATTAAAGGATCTTATACTTACCAGGTTTGTACGGAAGTAGACGGGCGATGTGTAACGGGAGACGGTGAATTTGAATTCAAAGATTTTGTTGTTACAAAAGCAAACGGTTTTTCTTCTACAGAAATTGCTCCTGATAAAATTAAACAGACCGATTATAACACCATTGCTCAACCTCCTTTAGACAGCAATGAAAAAACGGTGGCGGCTACCAATGCCTCTGTCATAAATAAACAAACACGGAAACCATTGGTTTTAAAAAAACGCGGTGACAGCGACAGTAAAAATAAAAGCCTGGCCTATTTTATGTTCATCGCTTTCTTAGCCGGTATTGCTTCCTTGCTTACACCCTGCGTGTTTCCTATGATTCCAATGACGGTAACATTTTTTACCAACAACAGTAAACGCAAACACCATGCAGTGGCGAAAGCCATTGTCTACGGTATATCCATCATTCTTATCTATACGTTGATTGGTGTAGTAGCAGCGCGTATCAATGGACCGGCATTTGCCAATTTGTTGAGTACTCATTGGATACCCAATTTATTATTCACAATTATCTTTGTCTTCTTTGCCCTTTCTTTTCTTGGGATGTTTGAAATCACTTTACCATCAGGCTTCGTGAATAGCGTAGATCGCCAGGCGGATAAAGGCGGATACTATGGTGTCTTCTTCATGGCCTTTACAATCGTGTTGGTTTCGTTTTCCTGTACAGGTCCTATTGTCGGTACCATATTAGTAGAAGCAGCGGGAGGAGAATTGAGAAAGCCTATTTTAGGTATGTTGGCTTATTCTTCTGCCTTCGCTATTCCATTTACATTGTTCGCTTTGTTTCCGGAATGGTTGAACTCTCTTCCTAAGTCAGGTGGCTGGTTGAATGTAGTGAAAGTGACTTTCGGTTTTATCGAATTGGCGCTGGCCTTTAAGTTCTTAAGCGTAGCAGATCAGGTTCAACATTGGGGTATACTGGACAGAGAAGTTTATCTTTGTTTCTGGATTGTGATCTTTGCATTACTTGGTTTTTATTTATTGGGAAAAATTCGTTTGTCGCACGATAGCCCAGTAGAAAAAATAAGTGTGATTCGATTGATGCTTGCTACGGTTACTCTTGCCTTTACTGTTTACCTTATCCCTGGCTTATGGGGAGCACCTTTGAAAGCCATCTCCGGTTATATGCCACCGATGACTTCGCAAGATTTTAACCTTACACTCACCAACACAGCCATCATGACGGCTGAAAGGGATTCTGAAAAAAGCTTGTGTGATACCATTCCAACATACAGTGACGTATTTAAATTGCCTCATGGACTAAATGGTTATTTTGAATACAAGCAGGCCGTCGCTTGTGCAAAAGCAAAGAACTTACCCTTGTTCATTGACTTCACCGGTCACGGTTGTGTCAATTGCAGAAAGATGGAAGCCAATGTCTGGTCTGATCCGCAAGTATTAAAACGATTGAAAGAAAATTATGTGGTCGTTGCACTTTATGTAGATGATCCTACCAAAGTACCGGAAAATGAATGGATCACTTCTGCTTTTGATGGAAAAGTGAAAAAATCTATCGGCGCCATCAATGGGGATATACAAATAACACGTTTCAATAATAATGCGCAACCGTATTATATTTTATTGGATCCAAAAACAGAACAATTGCTAGCCAATCCTGTCGCCTACAATCCAAACATACCGGAGTTCATTGATTTTCTTGACGAAGGGAAAACCAACTTTGAATTGTTGAGAAAGGAATAAAAATTAGTGATAAATGGTAAGTGAGAAGTAGAAATGCTTGTGACTTACACTTACAGCTTACCACTTATCGCTTACAACTGCTTCATGAAATTAAACATCCTCAAACACGAAACGCTCCACACCATCCCCTCCGGCTCCGGCATTGAATTGGTCAATGGGATCATCTATATCATCGGTGACGACAGTGAAGTTTTATATGGATTGAATCATGAATTAAGAGTGATTCATCAGGTAGAATTGTTTAAAGCAGCAGAAAAAAAAGGCGGTAGAATTCCCAAACCATTGAAAGCAGATTTTGAAAGCATGGTGTCCTTTGACATCAATGGTTATCCGCATTTGTTTGTTGCCGGTTCCGGTTCTGTGCTGCCACAAAGAGGCATGGGGTATTTGGTAAAGCTCCCTACTTCTTACAGTAAAAAACACATGGTATGGGAGAAAGACCTTAACAGTTTATACCGACTCATTACCAGTCATCCCGATTTCGAAAGTCCTGAGCTCAATATTGAAGCCTCTTTCATCGCCAAGGATCATTTCTATTTCATCAACAGAGCCGGCGAACAATTGATTCGTTACCCGCTTCCGGAAATGATTGAGTTTTTACAAGGACATACGGAAAGCACTCCTTTTCCAGAAATTTTCTTACTCGAGCTTCCTGCTGTAAATGATCTGACGTTCGCTTGTTCCGGTGCTTGTTATTTCAATGACACGGTATACATCACTGCTTCTTGTGAAGACACGGACAACGCTTATGATGACGGTGAAATTTTAGGTTCCGCTATTGGGACCTTTTCTTTGGATGCTTTGCCAGAAAGAGGAAGAGAAAAAAACGCATCGAATAAAATCAAAGTAGATAACATGACACTCATTCTTGGAAAAGATTCAACGTCTATGATCTCTAAATGGGAATCCATTTGCATCTACGAACAAGATAAAGACGGCACACTGGCTGCGCTGGCTGTTGCCGATCCTGACGATGGAACTTCGGAATTGTTTTTATTGGAAATTAATTTGTAGTTGTTGGTTGTTGGTTGTTGGTTGAGGAGCTGGCGCAAGTTTTAACTTGTGCCTAAAGTCACATAGAGCATTTGCTCGGGGAATTGATAAACTAAACGGATGAATTTTATACTATTCGTTTCTTTAATTGGGTGTCAGGTCTTTCGACCTGACAATGATGGGATAAAACACGATCTTCTTTACTAAACACATGCCGTGTCACGCCGAAATACCTGACACTCATAAAAATTTATAACCATACCATGCGCCTAATCCTCTGTCTTATTTCTTGTCTTGCTTATCAAGTAAATGCACAGGTCACCCTTTTCCAATTTCAGCAAGCGCCCTTTAAAGAAGCACCTTACAGCCCCTCCAATCAAGAGCTGATTCTTTCAGAAGAATTTGAATACTACACCTTGTTCAAAGAAGGAGATTCTGTCTACACCAGCAATGGACAAGTAAGTCCCTCGAAAAGCAATCACGATTATATTGTTTTCCTGCCGGGATGTTCTGCCAAAAAAGCTTCGCTCTTTGTTTCTCACGAATGCAACGATACCAGCAGCGTATTGGGTGATGGAGGTGGAGGCACTATTTTCACTATCCGTAAAAAAGATTACGAGTGGAAACGCACCGGACAATTTGAAGCCGTAGATTTTAGTTCTGTAGGCGGTACGTATGACAATTGCGGTGGCATTTACCTTGCAAAAACAAAACAGATTCTTTCCGCAGAAGAATTTCCTCCGGAAAACAATACTAAATTGCACAAGGAAGGAAAAGGTTTCCAGGACACTTCTGATTTCAACGGCTTGAAGCGCTACGAAAACATGGGATGGATGGTCGCCATAGATGCGACTTCCAAAAGCGCCGTGAAGAAATTATATGCCCTGGGTCGTTTCTCTCATGAATCAGGCTGGCTCAGCAAAGATGGGAAATCGCTTTATATGACAGATGACCATGCACCATCTGTTTTTTTTAAATTCGTAGCAAAAACTCCTTATATTTTTGATAAAGGAACCCTTTACGCTTACGATCAATACAACACCACTAATCATTGGATTGCTTTACCCGGAGTCATGGACTCCTTAGTCATCATACGAGACATCGCTTTGCGGAAAGGAGCTACTGTGTTCGCGCGAATGGAATGGATGACAGGAATCGATGATAAGCTCTTCATCACAGAAACAGGGACAATTCCTATGTCTTTGGCAACACATGATTTACAAAAGAAAAATTTTGCCCAACATCTTCAAGGCAAAATACAGAACGATACCTTAATTTACCCTGAGGGTGCGCTGTTGGCTTTCGATTTAAAAACAGAAGAATTAAAAGTCAGACTAGCCGGAGGAAGAGGTTCAAAAGACACCACAAAATATTTTTCTAACCCTGATGCCTTGACAGCTTTCAAAAGCAACGGCAGAACATGGCTCATCATCTGTGAAGACCAAATTAAAGAGCCACACGACGGCAACGAAGTCTGGTGGCTCGACGCCGGTATCCAAAACCCCAGAGTCGATAGTTTGTATAGATTTCTTGTGGCGCCAACCAAAGCAGAACCTACCGGAGTCTGCTTAAGCAATGACAGAAAAACACTTTTTTTGAATATTCAGCATCCTTTCGGGGAAAATACGCCACCCTTCAATAGGAGTTGCACCATCGCCATCCGTTCCCGAAGTTGGAAAGCGACTTACAAAGGAGGAAAGGGAGTGAATGTTTCTTTCTGGTAAATCAAACTCTTTGTTACATGAATGAGCTTTGAAGCGCTGATTTTATTATTTTTGTACCGGCGTGAAGTTAAGAGACCTTTTATCTATTTATAAAAACGATTCTTTTTGCAAGGACATCCAAAGCAAACTGGAAACGAAAGCAGACTGCAAGTTGCAACTTAACGGTTTGACGGGAAGCGCACAGGCTATTGTTGCTGCTGCTTTAACAAGCGAAACAACTATTTCTTTTTTTATACTTCCAGAAAAAGACGAAGCACACTTTTTCCAAAACGATCTGCAAACCTTGTTGCCGGATACGCAGGTATTGATGTTTCCCGCTTCTTATAAAAAATCATACCAACACGAAGAAATAGATAACGCCAATATATTATTGCGCGCAGAAGTGCTGACAAAGTGCAACGATCCCAAAGCTCATTGCTGCATTGTCACGTATCCTGAAGCCTTAGGAGAAAAAGTAATCAATAAAATATCATTGGTCAACAATACCTTCAAAGCAGTGAAAGGAGAAGCACTCGATCTTTCTTTCATGGAAGAGTTTTTGGCTTCTTATGATTTTGAAAAAACAGACTTCGTCTTTGAAGCCGGTCAATATGCGGTGAGAGGCGGTATCATTGACGTGTTTTCTTATTCTAATGATTATCCTTACCGCATCGAATTGTTCGGTGATGAAATTGAAAGCATCCGTTCTTTCAATCCGGATTCTCAACTCTCGATCGAGAACCATGATTTCATTACCATCATTCCCAATATACAAACGAAGTTACTGCAGGAACGCAGAGAAAGTATTGTAGAGTACTTGCCTGACGCTACTAATTACTGGATCAAAGAAGGTGAATTGGTAAAAGGCATGATCGAAACCGGTTTCGAAAAATCAACGGCTTTCTACAACAAACTCTTCAAAGAATCCGGCGGCTCTACTTTAGTGACTGACCCATCTATTCTGTACGTAAGTGCAGAAGAATTGACATCATTGTTTGTCACCAGAAAAGTAGTGCAACTTGGCAAATACCCTTTGTTCAAAGCCACGCAGGAGTATACCTTCAAAACAAAAATACAACCTTCCTTCAATAAGGATTTCAAACTGCTGGCAGAAGATCTATCAGAGAAAACACATGCCGGTTATACCGTCTGCATTGCATCAGAATCTCTTAAGCAAGTTGAACGCTTAACGACGATCTTCGAAGAACTTGATCCTTACCTGCAATTCAATACTACACCCTTCACGTTGAAAGAAGGATTCTACGACGAAGACCGGAAATTGCTGATCTATACGGAGCATCAATTGTTTGAGCGTTTTCTGCGTTACAAAACCAAAGAGAAACATTCCAAATCAAAAGCCATCACCTTAAAGGAATTGAAGAATCTTCAATCGGGTGACTACATCACGCACGTGGATTACGGCATTGGGCGCTTCGCCGGTTTGGCAAAAACTGAACGCGACGGTTATTCGCAGGAATTGATTCGTTTGGTATTCAAAGACGATGATATTTTGCAAATCAGTATTCACTCCCTCCACAAAATTTCCCGATACAGCGGTAAAGAAGGCGGGCCTCCGCAAATGAGTAAACTCGGTACCGGAGAGTGGGAAGCTAAAAAATCAAAAGTCAAGAAACAGGTTCTCGACATTGCAAAGGACCTCATCAGATTATATGCCAAACGGAAGACCGCGCCTGGTTTTCAATATACACCGGATTCCTTTTTACAAGCCGAGTTGGAATCTTCTTTCATCTACGAAGACACGCCGGATCAAGCCAAAGCAACAGCTGATGTAAAAGCGGACATGGAGAAACCGCACCCGATGGATCGATTGGTTTGTGGTGATGTAGGTTTTGGCAAAACAGAAATAGCCATACGCGCCGCCTTTAAAGCCGTATGTGACGGCAAGCAGGTTGCCGTGTTGGTGCCGACTACCATTCTGGCGATGCAGCATTATAAAACGTTTCATGAACGTTTATCTAATTTTCCTTGCCTGATTGAATACGTAAACCGTTTTAAAAGCACAGCACAGATCAAGGAAACCATGCAGCGTGTGAAGGAAGGAAAAACAAACATCCTCATCGGTACACACCGCATCATCGGAAAAGATGTACAGTTCAAAGACCTTGGATTACTTGTCATTGACGAGGAACAAAAATTTGGTGTTACAGTAAAAGACAAACTAAAAGAGTTTAAAGTCAACGTCGATACGTTAACACTCACAGCAACACCCATTCCAAGGACCTTGCAATTCTCTTTGATGGGTGCGCGTGACTTGTCCATCATCGCTACACCACCGGCCAACAGACAGCCGGTAACTACAGAAATTCATTCTTACGATGAAGAAATCATTCGTGATGCCGTAATAAAAGAACTCAAACGCAACGGTCAGGTATTCTTTGTGCACAACCGCATCAAAGACATTGATGGCATTGCGAATAATTTATTGCGTCTTGTTCCCGATGCTAAAATCGGTATAGCCCATGGGCAGATGGAAGGAGACAAACTGGAAAAAGTAATGATGCAGTTTGTAGAAGGAGAATTCGATATTCTTGTTTCTACCAACATCATAGAATCCGGTTTGGACATTCCGAATGCGAATACCATTATCATCAATCATGCCCACATGTTTGGCTTATCTGACTTGCATCAGATGAGAGGCCGCGTGGGACGATCGAATAAAAAAGCCTATTGTTTTCTGATTACTCCACCACCAACTACTTTATCCGGTGATTCAAGAAAACGTCTTGGTGCGTTGGAAGAATTTTCAGATCTGGGAGACGGCTTCAAAGTAGCCATGCGCGACATGGACATACGCGGTGCCGGAAACTTATTAGGTGCAGAACAAAGCGGATTCATTACAGACATCGGTTTTGAGATGTACCATAAATTGCTCGATGAAACCATCATGGAGCTTAAAGAAACGGAGTTTGCCGAATTGTTTGAACATGACATAAAAGCCAATGAACTCCGCAAGTTGGTGCAAGACTGCGTCATTGAAACGGATCTTTCCATTTTAATTCCGGATACTTACGTCAACAATATTTCTGAGCGATTGAGTTTGTACACGCAACTTGATAACATCAAAGACGAAACCGCGCTGGCTGAATTCTTCACCAGCATGGTAGACCGCTTCGGACCATCACCACGAGAGGTATTAGATTTGATAGAAACCGTTCGCATGCGTTGGATGGCCGAAGCTTTAGGATTTGAAAAATTGACCATTAAGAACAGTGGTATGCGTTGCCAGTTTGTACCGGGCAACAACGAGGCATACTTCAAGTCGGATGTGTTCGGCAAGATCTTAACCTTTGTACAAAGTCATCCTAAACGTTGTCGATTGAAAGAAGCGCCGAACAAGTTGCTCTTGATTGTTGATAAAATATCCGGCATAAACGCGGCAAAAGATTTTCTTAGAGAACTTAGTGGGGTGAAACAATCGTTGAATGTGAAAGCGTAGTAAGCCATTTAAAATATTTCGTTTCTTTAAACGTCTTTATTCTTATTGTCAAACTTTTTTTGGGTGTCAGGTCTTTCGACCTGACACTGCCGGACCATAGTAATGACGATTCGTTTTCATAAATACAGTATCAGGTTGAAAAACCTGATACCCAAAACATCATTTCATGAATAAAAATCCATCGAAAAAAAACAAAGTCACCATTGGTAAAGCTTTTAAAACCATCATCTGGCCAAGAAGAAATTTAATTGCACTAGGTCTTCTACTGATCATCATCAGTCGTTTAGCAAGTTTGGTTTTACCATGGGAAAGTAAAATACTTATCGACGAAATCATTCCCAATCAAGATAAGGATGGGTTAAATGTTTTGCTGTTAAAAGTAGGCGGGGCTATAACGCTTCAAGCGCTCAGTGCTTTTTTACTCACACGTTTATTAAGCGTAGAAGCACAATTATTAATTTCCAAACTACGTGTACAAGTACAAAGAAAAATACTTTCTTTACCCATCAGTTATTTCGACAATAATAAGTCCGGGGCTCTAGTATCCCGTATTATGAGTGATGTAGAAGGTATAAGAAACTTAATCGGTACAGGTTTAGTGCAACTCGTAGGAGGAACATTAACAGCTATTTTATCTTTATACTTTCTGATTAAGATCAGTCCGTTGATGACCTTGTACGTTTTTTTACCCGTATCCATATTTGCTTTTATCGCGATGAAAGCCTTTGGATATATCCGTCCTATCTTCAAAAATCGCAGTGTCATCAATGCTGAAGTCACGGGGAGACTAACAGAAACATTGAATGGTGTGCGCGTGATTAAGGGTTTTAATGCCGAGCATCAGGAAAACAATATTTTCAAAAAAGGTGCGGAACGCTTATTTGAGAATGTTAAAAAGAGTTTGACCTCTACGGCCATACTCACCAGTTCTTCTACGTTTCTTCTGGGTATGGCGACTCTAGGCATCATAGGTATCAGTGGATATAAAATGATTGATCACCACATGAGCTTAGGGGACTTCTTATCCTTCACTATGTTTTTAGGGTTTATGATTGCACCCATTGTACAAATGAGTGATATCGGTAGTCAAATGACAGAAGCGTTTGCTGGTCTGGATCGCACGGAGGAAATCATGAACATGGATCCTGAAGACGATGCAGCTGTTAGAACTATAGAACTGAAAGAAATCAGCGGTAATATTATATTTGACAATGTTTCTTTCGCTTACCAGGAAGGAAAAGAAGTCTTGCACAATGTCAGTTTCAATGCCTCCTCAGGCTCTGTGACTGCGCTCGTAGGAACATCCGGTTCCGGTAAATCCACCATTGCCGGATTGGTGGCTACTTTTTTAAATCCTGATTCCGGTTTGATTACATTAGACGGTATCGATTTATCCAAAGTAAGTTTGACCAGCTACCGTCAACATTTAGGTGTGGTATTGCAAGATGATTTCTTGTTCGAAGGAACCATTCGCGAAAACATTTTATTCCCAAGACCCAACGCTACGGAAGAACAATTGCTTGCTGCGGTGAAGGCAGCTTACGTCAATGAATTTACCGATCGTTTCGAAGAAGGTTTAGAAACAGTGATCGGAGAACGAGGCGTTAAGCTTTCCGGAGGACAACGTCAGCGCATTGCTATTGCCCGTGCCATTTTAGCAGATCCAAAAATCATCATCCTGGATGAAGCAACATCTAATCTGGATACAGAAAGTGAATCGTTGATTCAAAAAAGTTTGGCAGAGTTGATGAAAGGAAGAACAACCTTTGTTATTGCTCACCGCTTGAGCACGATTCGCCAGGCCTCGCAGATATTAGTGATTGAAAGTGGCCGAATACAAGAACAAGGTAAACACGAAGAGCTGATTGAAAAGAAAGGCCGTTACTTTGAATTGTATACTTATCAGGCGAGAATATAAGAAAAGAGAAATGGGAGATGAGAAATGTATATGTTTTCTCCTTTCTCTTTTCTCCTCTCTTGTTACTTACTTCTCAGTGCAAATCGAAACAACTTATGTGGTGTACCAATATACAAGGTATTCCCTTCGATACATAAATTATTGACGATAGCAGGAATTTTAATCATCCCCAGTTTTATTCCTGCTGAGGAAAAAATCCGAACACCGGTTTCTGTAGCGAGAAAAACATTTCCGCGCTTATCCGTTTTTATTCCATCAGCATTTTCTGAAATAAAAATTTCACCGTTTTTAAATTTTCCATCTTCCAGTTCGTAACGCTTAATCATTTTCTCTTCCGAAAAACTAGAACTCACATAGACGTAACGACAGTCTGGAGAAAAACAAAGTCCGTTAGGATAAGTAAAATCGGAGGATACTAATTCTAATGTGTCGTTGAACCAACGGTATATCCCTGCTATAGGCTGCGCTGCATCGGGATTAAGCTTTTGAGGAGATAATCCGTAGGGAGGGTCTGTAAAATAAATACTTCCATCAGGAGCTACTATCAAATCATTAGGACTGTTCAATCGTCTCCCTTGAAAACTATCCACAATTTTTTCAATGACACCTTCTTTATTCAATCTAACAATGGCGTGGTTACCGTGTTGACAAAAAACAAAATTTCCGTGCAAGTCATAGGCAATACCATTAGAGCCCACATGATTGGAATCTAATGAGGTAGGTAAACCATTCAATCCACTTTCATGCAAAAACACTTCTGTTCCTTGCTGCTTGCTGTGTTTGTAAATTTTATTTCTTACCAGATCACTGAAAATAAGATAGCCGCCTTTATGCCATAACAGTCCTTCTATGAAACCAAAGTCTGACGCCATGAGCACAGGATTGGCGGACATCCTCAGGATATGTGCTATATCCGGATGATACACCTCAATAGATTTACTCCAAGCCAACTCCATCAATAACTTCCCGTTCATCCTTGTTGGTTTATGTGTTTTACTCTTTTACCCACACGGATACAGACCCACCATTCACTGTAAATCTTGCCCAACCGTCTTCATTAATGTTAATTTCTTCTGGTCTGTTTCCAGTAGCATCTCTGAAAGTTTTACCTGCATGTCTCTGTCCAACTTCCATGTCTTTGTATCCTTCACTGCCATTGGTTAGGACTACAGCACATCCGGAATTTTCAAATTCATCAACTCCATCTCTTGTCCAGCCAATTGTATTCGGATGGTCGAAATAATCTCTTTGTTGACCATACGCCTGATAGCGTCTTACTTTTACCATTTCATACAAACCAGGCACAGCAGTCAGTTCCACTTCATGATCCTGACCATCTTTTCCTTTATCGGTATATTTTGCTCCGTATAAAGAAGTATAAAATACACAAGGAATACCTTGCTCTCTCAACAAAGTAATCGCATTAGCTATCGGCTTAAACCAATAATCCACCGGCGATTCAAGCATTTGCAAAGGTTGTGTATCATGATTATCTACAAATGAAATACAGCGATCTGGAGATTTTTGCATCCATGTATTGTCAAACAACTGACGCATATCGTATTGATCGCCTTTTAGTGAAGCTTCCGTAAAATGATAATGCAAGGGTACGTCAAACATTTGTACACGGCCTTGTGACACTTCCTTATAATGAAGCAATTCACCCAAATCCTGCGTCCAGTGTTCCGCTACATTTAACAAGGGTTTGTCGCCGGCGATGTAATGTGTATGATCCAACAATTCATTGATCGCATGAGGGTTCATGTGTTTGATCGCATCCAGGCGAATGCCGTCAAACTTGGTGAGATCATAATACCAGCTCAACCATTTTTTCAATTCTTCTTTTACAGCAGAATTTCTAAAATCAATGTCGCAACCCATCAGGTAATCGTAATTTCCGTTTTCTCCTCCTAAAACAGATTCATCCCAATTGTCTCCATATTCATCATGAACAATTCTATAAAAGTTATCATTGTTGCCTAAATCATCTTTATCATTTACTCCACTGAAACTTTGAAAATCCCAGATGTATTCTGAATATTTTCCTTTTCTTCCCGGAAATGTAAACTTGCTCAAAATCTCTCGCTCATAAGGCTTGCCAACTTTCTTCAAACGATCGTGTGGGTCTTGATTTTGCACCAATACTTTTTCTGTTTCATCAGCACCCATTTTATGATTGAGCACCACATCAACGATTACTTTTAATTTATGTTTGTGCGCTTCTTCAACGGCGCTTACATATTCGTCTTTGGTACCGTATTTTGTTCTAACATTTCCCTGTTGATCAAATTCGCCGAGATCCCATAAGTCATACACGCCGTAGCCTACACCGCCGTCACAGGCTTTGTAAGCTGGAGGTAACCATAAAGCTGTTATGCCCATCTCTTTTAATCTGGCAGCTTCTTCTTTTAATTTGTTCCATAAACTTCCATCGGCAGGATAATACCAATGAAAAAATTGCATGATGGTTTCGTTAGGATTCATAGCGGTGGTTAATAAAGAATAAATTTAAGATTGAGGAGCAGCCATGATCCCTTGTTGTTTATAAGCATTAATGATATCAAGCAGCGCAAGATGGCGGCCTTCCATAAAGCTTGATTTCTGATGAAAAGGAATCCAGCACCAGATAACTAGTTTCACTACTTTATCACCCATCTCTGTATAGAAAATTTGAACAGGTTTATTCTTAGTAAGAAAATCTAACGCTTTCAAAGCTTCTTTCATAACGGACACTACTTTATCCAGGTCCTGTTCTACGGGAATGGTAAACGTAAATTCTACTCTTCTATCCTCACTGCGTGAGTGATTAATAATCGGTTTTTGGAAAATGTCTTTATTCGGCAAGATCAAATGCAATCCTGATAAGTATAAATAGTAGTAATTCTTAGTTGTATATCTTCCACTGTTCCTACAAAACCATTAGTTTCTAATACTTACCCCCACTTCAAACGGCCGTTTAAAAATCATAAATATGCCTGAGATAAAATTGGCCGTCAAATCTTGAAACGCAAAACCCAATGCCAATCCTATAATACCTGCGCCGGCAAGTAAAGCAGATACGGCTTGATTTAGATTTAATATTTTCAGCACAATGAATAATCCTATGATGACGATGAGCATAGAAGCAACTGCACTGAATAGTCTACTTATAGATTCTTTACCTGAAAGCTTGTTCAGAATTTTATAACTAATGCTCTTTATGAATTTGCCCAGAAAAATAAACACCAGCAGAACAATGGATGCCAGCACAATATTCGGAAGCATTGAAATAAAGGCAATACCCCAGTGTGATAATTTGTTAAAAATAATACCTGTCCAATTATTAAAATCAAATTTCATAAGAATCCATTTATCAATAACTTCCCCCATCATGAGATCTGATGTGGATGGATTTTTACAATTATTATGCCCTTCACCTTTCTATAGGCATAGAGGATTGTTTGAACTTGTATTGAAACTTAGTAGTGATCAATAAGCACTAAGCCAAAGCAGTACTAAAAAAGAGTATTGACTTCCTTTATTCTTCATTGCTGTCGCATTATATAAAAATCCTATTGTAGATATTGATACCCTCTTTGGGCAAAAAAAATTTGTCAAAATTAGTTGATAAACTCTGTTTTAGCCCACCAATAAAAAGCTATTTATGAGCTGTTGAGTTAAAAATTACTTGTCTTTTTATGATTTACTATAAAATGTAGACACAATAGGTAGTTTTTTAAACCTATTTTTAGAAAAAAACAAATAAATACCCTTTCAGAGCCTCATTAATAGGGTACATTTGTGTGTGTAATAAAAAAATGTATAATAACTTATTTTAAAAAATATTTTTGTGTCGTTTAAGTGCTAAAACATATTCGACACTTTTGAGTGAAAGTTATTTTTTTAAACTTAATCTCAGCTTTTATGTCTATACTTATGCTGAGTAACCGTATTGATTTACTTCAATACTTCTCATTATCAGTTAGTTAAGTCCAAAAAATGGATTACCTTTTGGGTTTACAGGGAATCAATCATCATATTTGTTCATTAAAATCTTTATCGCTCGTTTAAACATATGAAAAAACGCTACACCCTTTTTACCAGCAATTTCATAAGTATGTTTTTTTCAATAAGTTGTGCTTTTTTAACCGTTTCTACGTGTTTAGGAGCCGCTTATAATGTCAATATAAATACTGATATCGGAGCTGGCGCTGGTCTTACGGGAGACTTACGCTATTGTATTACTCAAGCCAACGCCATTGCCGGACCACATACCATCGTTTTCACAACCGGAGCAACCACTATAACCTTAGGTAGTGCATTGCCTGTCATTGTTAGACAAATTTCGATTACCGCTACTGTTGGAACAATTGTGATTAATGGCAATGCAGCGGTTAACAATATTTTCCAAATCAATACAGCAGGTGCAAATTCTATCATCGACGGCTTGGTTTTGAATCGTGCTGTTGTAGCTCAAATAAATTTACAAACCGTAACAGGTGTAACGATTCTTAACTGTTATTTAGGAACAAATAACGCAGGAAATACGATTGCTACTTCCAATCCGCAATTTGGTATCAATATGGATTTCTCGAGTAATAATTTTATCACCAATAATGTCATCTCCGGAAACTCTATCCATGGAATATTGGTAAATAATACGAGTAACACCAATACGATCAGAGGCAATAAAATTGGTTGTAATCTTTTGGGAACAGGTTCTATCCCCAATTCTGTCCATGGTATTGAAATCAATAACAACAGTATTAACAATATTATTGGCGGAGCAGCATTAGCTGATCGGAATATCATTTCTGGAAATACCGTTATTGGGCTTTCTATTGTTGGCGCATCGAATGGAACACAAATTATAAACAATTACATAGGTATTAACCTGGCTGGAACCGCAGCGCTTTCAAATGGCCTTAGTGGGATATCCATTACAAATTCACCTCCCTCAGCTATCACTAACAATGTGGTTTCCGGAAATAATTTTCATGGTATAGAATTAAATTCCAGTGCAACAACCATAACAGGGAACAAAGTTGGAGTAAACGCAGCGGGAACAGCTATTGTAGCAAACACACAGATGGGTATTAGAGTAAACGCTTCTCCTAATACAATTATAGGAGGCTCAGCTCTAGGACAAGCTAATACTGTTTCAGGCAGCGGGCAAGATGGTATTCGAATCGAAGGCGCTTCGGATGATGTTTCTATTCTTGGTAATTTCATAGGTACTAATTCCTCTGGAACTGCCGTCATAGCCAATGCGCTAAATGGTATTAATATTATTAATTCCAATAGACCAATTGTCGGAGGTGTGGTTGCCGGAGAAAGTAATGTGATATCAGGTAATGGAGATGTCGGCCTAAGGTTTGAAAATAGTTCTAATGCGTCTGTTCGTGGTAATTTTATTGGAACAAATAATTCTGGAACAGCCGTTATACCCAACAACCACGGTATATACGGAGGGACCTCAGGTGGAGGTGCTACCGCTAACGTCACCATAGGTGGAAATACTGCAGCCGCAAGGAACATTATTTCAGGTAACAATATCAAAGGCATTTACTTTCAAAACGGTTGCAATGATTTAGTTATAGAAGGAAACTATATAGGCACAGATGTGAATGGAGTAGGATCTGCTGCAATTTTTGGAAATGGGGACGATGGCATCTTTATTTTCGGTAGTTGTTTAAGACCTAGAATAGGAGGAACAACTGCTGGTCAACGAAATGTCATGTCAGGCAATGGAAGACTCTGGCCTTCTGCCTCTACTCCCAATGGCACAGGCATAAATATTCAAAACGGAGTAAACAATGCTGTCATCACTGGAAATTATATAGGTATTGCTGCAGATGGAACTGCGAGGGGAAATAAAGAAAATGGTATTACATTATTCAATGGTTGTGACAATGCGCTAATCGGTGGCTCTACGGCTACAACAAGAAACATCGTTTCCAATAATCCTTTTCAAGGTATCAATATTCAGTCTTGCAATGCTCCCGTAGTTATAGGAAACTATTGCGGGACAGATATTGCCGGTACCGGTATAATGGGAAATGGATCTTCAGGCATCTTGCTTCTTTTTTCCACCAATGCAATAATAGGCACCACAGCTACTGGTGAAGGCAATGTACTTAGCAACAACGGTCAGCTTGGTTTGCATATCATAGGAGGTTTCGGCCATATTGTTTATAACAATATGATTGGTGTAGCAAACGATGGAACCACAGCTAGAGGAAATAAAAATGGAAATGTTTATATCTTAGGTCTTTCTGGAGGAGGAGCAAATGCAGGTAGTAATAACACTATTGGAGGAATAGGCGCCAATCAATCCAACATCATAGCCTATTCAACAAATACAGGTAGTAATGGATCATTTGGAAATGGATTTGGAATAGGTGTAGCAGCTCAGGACAATACAGCAGGAATTAACAACCTTTTTAGAGGTAATAAAATATTCTGCAACGCAGGTCTAGGTATTGACCTAAACTTTGCCACTGTCTTTGGAGGTGGTAATGGTATAGGTAACAATAGTAAAACAGCGCCAGCCATTACCGCTGTTAGCTCTACCTCTACAACGGGTTCTGGGACCAATGGAGAAACCATACATGTTTACTCTAATGTAACTTGCACAACCTGTCAGGGCGAAACTTACCTAGGCTCTGCTGTGGTGGCCGGCGGTGTATGGACCGTAACACACGTCTCTGTTGCTGTTCCTTCCAACAATAGTGCTACCGCAACAAATGGTACACAAGGTACTTCTCAGTTCACCTGTAACTTCGTTTTACCAGTTGAGTTAATTTCATTCAAAGCGAAAGCACTTGGAAACGTTGCTTTGTTGAACTGGTCAACAGCCATGGAAAAAAACAATGCGGCTTTCGTCATAGAACGAAGTAAAGACGGTAAAACATTTGAATCCATTGGAAATAAAGCCGGTCAAGGGACGACCTTATCTGTTACCAATTACGAATTTGCAGATGAGCATCCTTATAACACGTTAGTTTACTATCGCTTGAAACAAATAGACATTGACGGTACATCGACCTATTCATCTATCCAAGCAGTTTATTTTGAAAGTGCTACAGATGTCTATCTTTTCCCTAACCCGGCAACAGACGAATTAAATATTGTTTTGAATAGCGATGAACTTTATGACATCCATGTATACAGCAACCTGGGTGTAGAAGTACAACATTTGAGTACAACGAAAAACAATAACACATATACCATTCAATTAACTAGTTTGGCTTCCGGTTCTTATATCATCGTGCTAAGCAGCGCCAGTAAACAAATCACTAAACAATTCTTAGTGTATTAATCTTATCCCTTTTTTCCGCTAAACAAAACAGAAGGCCGGTAGTAATTATACCGGCCTTTTTCTATGATCACGCTTATGAACAGTCAATGCTTTCTGTAAACTCTTAGATGAACGATGTATTGAGCAACTGAACTATCATGTTTCGCAGATGTATACAATACCAAGATGTGTTAGAAAAATATGCCAATTAGAAATCAACGCTTGATGTATAAGTTTCCTTTGTAAGTCTGCTCACCATACTTTATAAAATAGTAATAAGTGCCAACTGGTAAATTTCCTCCATCCCAGTCGTTGCGGTAATTTTCCTGATGGTATACAATTTGATGCACAGCGTTAAAAACAGATACCTCATTCTGAACAGAAGGATCCAGATTCTCGATATAAAATGTTTCATTATCACCGTCTCCGTTTGGAGTAATGAGTTCGTAAATGACAGGTTTTCCGTATACTAAATTATTAATAATTTCAGATAGCTCACTGATTAAACAACTACCTTCCTTTACTCGCATTCTATAGGTTCCGAATTCAGCAGATGTAAAAGGAGAAACCGTGATAGAAGCGGTATCGAACAACTGACCATTTGGTGTAGCCCATTGATAACTCAGATGCGTACTAAATGGAACAGAGAGGTGCAGATCTTTACCTTCACCTGGTTGTAATTCCCTTGTAACTTCTAAGGTAGGTAATGGATAATAAGGAGAAACTGTAAGTTGAAGATACAAGGTATCTGCCCTATATATAGTATCTGCCGGCGCAGTAACTCGTAATGGCAACATGCCTGGTTTACGCAGATTAACGCTTTTATCAGGATTGATGGTAGCTACTGTGGTATCTAACGAAACGATGGATACACCTCTTCCCGCTGTGCCTGTAGTAAGCGCTTCTAAAAAATTATTGAACGGACAATAAATTATTGTGCTACTTAAATAAATAATTGTTTGAGCAACAAGCGCTTTAACATTCAACCCAATGTAGCCTGATCTTAGTACCAGTCCTGGAAATATAGGATTCGCCATTTCGCAAAAGTAAAGCCGGCTGTCCGATACTTGACCGCTTTCAATACGCATCATGGATTGATTGGTGTTTATTAGTCTTGGAGAATCGGGGAGATAAGAAGTATCATTCCATTGCCATTTCCATTGGTAAAAATTATTGGAATCACCACCCGCCAATGGTGCAACATCAGGAAAATTAATAGAGTCTCCTTCATGCACTACAAAATACCGGTACGGCAGCATGGGTTGCTGTGGACTATAGCTGTATGTATTCAAAGGTTTACTAAGCAAAGGAGCCAAGTCGTCAAAATTAAAATGGTTATCTCCTACATATAAATTTTTAAAGTTAGGGCTCGGTATCGACATGAAATCCGGCATCTCCGTCATTTCATTATAATAGATACTGATCAGTTCTATATTTGTCAATTTACTAAAATCAGCTCCTGCTTCAACTCCGGTCAACGCATTACCGGTTAAATACAATGTCCTTAAAGAAGACAGCTCCACCATGCATTTTGGTACTGGACCTATCAATAGGCAGCCAGATAAATTAAGAAAAAGGAGTGAATCAAGCGCACATATTTCAATGGGAATAGTGTCATTAATAAGTACATCCAAATCTAATGAAATGACTCTGTTATCCTGCACCTGTATTCCATGCCATGTAGATACATTACCATTCAGCCACGTGGTATCGCTGGCTAATGCAGGTATCTTATTGTACAGGGCCACTAAAGCTAATGAATCCTGTTTGATTACCTGAGCTGTTGCTTTTGGAAAACAGATCATGAGAGAAACGCTAAAAAAAATACACCGAATGAAATGCTTTGTGCGCATGAGTAATAGTCTACAACAACAAATATAAAATCAATTTCTCTAAATTAGTAATATTAGATGAACGCTAAAAACAGGTTGTATTAAATTCTAAGTGAATATCCAAATAAAAAGTATAGCAGCTAATTCTCTACAGCCCCTCTATTGATATAAGGTACAGTTAAATATACTTAGATACTTTGTGAAAAAATATTCACAATTACGTAGTATATAAAAATTTACTTTGTAAAGTTAAAAATTACCTTGTAAATACATAAACAAAATAAATAAAAGTTAAAAGTGCTGTGGATAAATGCCTTAAGAGGTTGGTTCAAAACCGATTTAAGCCGTTTTTCGAATTTCTTCTTATTTAATTTTTCACTTTCGTTTTTATTATGAAATTATCAATTTAGCGATTATTGAAGTATTTTCTTTATGAATGATTAAGAATGCTTCATTTTAAAATGTACACGTAAAGGAAATATTAAAGAAGAACTTAGGAAGCTAAAAAAGTATTTCTAACCCATCGGAATGGGTAATTTTTTCATGTTTGTGTTTTATTCTTACATTTCCAAAAACCGATCGGCTTCACTTTTGGCTTCTACGAACTCTTGATTATTGTTTTAAAATTACCTTTGCCTCAATTTATCTTACCGTTCCCTCGATCCTTCTTTGGTATGGAAAATCAAAGGCTTAAGTTCGAAACATTGTTTGATGCGAATTAAACACTTCTCAATAAACACACTAACTGTTTACAAAACTTGATTTTTAACATGAAACCAAAATTTAACTTACTGGTGCTTATTTTTTTCTTTATAAGTATCCATGCTATCGCGCAAAAGCCGGTATTGAACATTCCCGTCAAAGCCTATGTAGAACTTACATCGGCAAATTACTTCGGTGGCAAGCTGGCCATACAGGATTCGATTACGAAACAGTTTCAACGCATGAATCAATATTATAATGCGGAAACACGCTTTACACACACCTATAATTTTTACATCAGCTCTTTCCAATTTTATACAGACAATGGCAACAACGACAGCACCAACTATTACAATGGGTTAGTCACCGGTTTCTTAAAAATTGTCTACGATAATTTTGTTCCTTTTGACATGAAAGGCTATAACTCTTACCTGCATACCATTCACTATTGTCACGACGGAGTAAACGGCAAAAGCGGTCACATGTTCGGCCGCATTCCAAACAAAGGATTGTTCCATGAATTCGGTCATTCCAGAAGTGCCATTGACATTTACGCAGTAAATATAGACGGCTCACAAAATCAGGTCGCTACCGGACTGGGTTTCAGAACTCCTTATAATTCCATTATGAATGATCTGTATGTAGAATCAGGATGGGACACGCATTCCATCTACCTTATGAATACGACAGCGACTACTTATGGCGTAGGTCCGTTTACAGGCGCTCAGCACGATGCCATTGTCAAAGGCGCCTTTCCGCAAAACATTAGCATCAGGGTAAAAGACGCCACGGGAAATGCCGTGCCGAATGCCACTGTAAAATTGTATGGTGTCACTTGGTACATGAGCAATGACTTCGCTCAGAAACTTACTACTGCCAATGCCGCAGTAAACACGACGACCAATACAAGTGGCATTTTAAACTTTACCAGCACCAATAATCCGTTTAATACTGCCTTCACCGGAGAAGCGCCTACACAATACATTAGTTTCTTTGTCGCGGTGACTGCCAACGGACAAACACGCTATGACTGGCTGACTATTTACGATGTCCAAAGCAGTAAAGCAGCCGGATTGACTACACATTACCTGGATGTGGTGATAAAAACAGCCACCCTTGCCGCGCCTAACAAAAAACCGCTGGCTGACCTTGCAGTGACCGGAGATGGGCAGTACAGGACTTTTCCTTCCAATATCTGGCTGGTGACCGGTGCCTTTGATCTTGATAACGCGATAACGAGCGTAAAAATGTACGATGGTAGTACACTGCTTGGCAACGCAAATTTTGAACCGGATGCCTTTCGCTATGCCTACCAATTGCTCAATCTCCCGGTAGGCACCCACAGCATCAAAGCAGTAGTTACCGATGCCTCAGGCAGCGTTGCCGAAACGCTTCCTATTTTGATGACCATCGTTCCTCCTGCTCCATCAGTGTCTCTTACCGCTCCGCTGGATAACAGCAGTTTCTTTTACGGAACAGCCATCACACTGAACGCTTCGGCGGCAGCAGGGTCTGGAACCAATACAAAAGTAGAATTTTACAACGGCAACATAAAATTGGGTGAAGACGCGACTTCTCCTTACAGTTACAACTGGACCAATGCGCCTTTGGGTACAACGCAAATTAGCGCAAGAGCTTACAACAGTGCAGGATTTTCGGCCGTTGCCAATGCTTTAAAAATTACTGTGAACCCCGCCAATACCTGCACAGATCCGGTATGGAACAGCGGCACTGCTTATGTAAACGGTGACAAAGTTTCTTACCTGGAAAAAAAATACCAGGCCAACTGGTGGACGCAAAACAATCCTCCAAACACCAATAGCGGTGCGGGTATGGCGTGGACAGACTTAGGCAACTGCGGATCAAGCGGCAATGCAGCCCCTACGGTTTCCCTCACCGCCCCGTCCAATAACCAAAGCTATACCGCTCCTGCCACGGTAAACATCACAGCCAATGCGGCAGACAGCGACGGATCCATTTCCAAGGTGGAATTCTACAACGGATTATCCCTGATCTTTTCCGATAACACTTCTCCTTACACTTATTCCTGGACCAGTGTTGCCATCGGCACCTACGTACTCAAAGCCATTGCTTACGACAACCTGTTAAATACCACGACTTCATCTGTCGTCACCATTACGGTATCAGCAGGAGGCACTTGCACAGCCGTGCAATGGAACGCGGGCAATGCTTCTTATATCAACGGTACAATCATTAAAAACACCGTAGGCGGTATAGTGAAAAGATACCAATGCACCGTAGCCGGCTGGTGTCAGTCTGCGTCTGCCTATTACTACGAACCGGGAAACGGAACAGCCTGGACTTCCTGCTGGAATGATTTGGGGTCCTGCACATCCAGGTCTGCTGCCGACCACAACGCCACCGAAACAATAGCTTTTGAAATCTATCCGAACCCGGCAAATCATCGCGCAACGATCACTGCGGCATTGACAGGAACGCTTGTGACCCTTTATCTCATCAATCAAATGGGCACAGAAATCCTAACCAAAGAAATAAACGTCGGAAGCACCGGTCTTACAGATGAATTGGATCTTAGTGGACTTATGCCGGGTATCTATACCCTAAAACTCAGCGCAGGTGAAACCGTTCTTTACAAACGATTGCTTAAGAATTAATCGATAGAATTAGTGCTTTAGTTCGACTTTCCAATATTTAAAACCAGAATTACAAGCTCTCGTATACAAGCTGATATACCTCTAAGACTGAGTGCAGTGGGTGTCCAGGAAAAGAGCGAATGGAAGAAGACCCTGTCTAGCATTAACAACGTGCTGTTTGAAGGATCCGTTGGGTCTTCTTTCATTGGTTTTGGTGGCGCCCTTTTCTTTTGTTTCTTTTCTTTTGGGCGAGCAAAAGAAAAGAAAGAGGACAGGATGAAAATGGAATTCATTATTAAACTCGTCCGAGAGGGGAACACTACCCTCTTTAGTAATTGAAGGCGAATTAAATCACTAATTCTATTAATCGAAAAAGCACTTAATAAAAAACTCCAGCTTTAACGGGCCGGAGTTTTTTATTAACAATTTCTTTTACTCACTTAAGTATTCACTACACTATTTAACTCTATGATTTCAATGCCGATCCTCTCCAATCTATTATTGTTTCTGCGCTATGCCTTTTCATTTTAAAAAGTTGCGGTTAAAATTAAAAGTAAAACTTGAGCGGTCTTAAGCAATTAGGAAGGAGGGGATTTTGCCTGTAAATAAAACAAGTAATTTTATTAAACTAATGTAATGCAGGTTATGCTTCCCTAACAAAAAATGTTTAAACTTAAGACCGTCTCTTAATCATGTTTTCAAAATCTAGCATCCTCTCATACTATTCATTACACTTATTTCATTTTGGAGCTGCAGACAATCTCGTCAAAACCTACCGCCACCACTTTATCCTTCTTCTCCACCACCGGCCTTTTGATGATACTCGTATTCGTTAGCATCACAGCGATCGCCGCTTTTTCATTCGTCACCGAAGCTTGTGTTTTTTCGTCGAGTTTTCTCCAAGTCGTGCCTTTCTTGTTGAGTAATACTTCCCAACCCACCTGATCAGACCAGGCTTTCAACTTACTTTCTGTAATGCTTTGAGTTTTATAATCGTGAAAGTCAAAAGCGATCTTATGTGTTGTAAGCCAAGTCAGGGCTTTCTTTACGGTGTCGCAATTTTTGATGCCGTAAACAGTGAGGTTGGACATATTGAAAAGGTAATGGTGAAGAGTAAAGGGTGAGCAGTGAAGAGTAAACCGTAAATCTTACTTACTATTCACTCTTCACAAAATTAATCTAATACGTTAGAACCAGGATTACTTTCAGAATCGCTTTTATTCAACTTACTATTCTTCTTTCCATAAGCGAAGTACACCACAAAACCAACAGCCATCCAAACAAACAAACGGATCCAAGTGTCTAAGGGTAAAGCGTACATCAGGTAGCAGCAAACAATGATACCCATAATCGGAACAAAAGGAACCCAGGGTGTTTTGAAGGCACGTGGCAAATCGGGACGTGTTTTTCGCAGTACTAAAATACCAATACACACCAATACGAACGCAAGCAAAGTGCCAATACTGCACATTTCACCTACTATGGAAACCGGCACAAAAGCAGCGAAAAGACTTACCAGTCCGGCAAATAATAAATTGGATTTCCACGGGGTTTGAAACTTAGGATGTATGTCAGAAAACATTTTAGGAATCAAACCGTCTTTTGACATGGAAAAGAAAACGCGTGATTGTCCCAATAGAAGTACAAGAATCACAGAAGAATAACCTGCTAAAATAGCCATGATGATCAACTCTTGCATGAAGCCATAGGGAGTAGCCGCAATGGCAAGGGCTACAGGTGCTGCTTCGTTTTTAAAGTTTTGATAATTTTCCAAACCAGTCATGACATGCGCAAACAATACATATAAAATGGTACACACAATCAATGAACCCATGATACCGATGGGCATATCACGCTGCGGATTCTTCGCTTCCTGCGCAGCAGTGGATACCGCATCAAATCCAATAAAGGCAAAGAAGACTACTGCAGCACCGGTCATAATGCCCGTCCAGCCAAAGTTTTCAAAGGCGCCGGTATTTTCCGGAATATAATTGGCATAGTTGGCCTCGTCAATATAACTCCAGCCCAAAACGATGAATACTACGACTACCGTGAGCTTCAGCGCTACAATTACCGCATTGAATCTCGCAGATTCCTGTATACCTCTAATCAAAATCAGTGACATCAATACCGTGATAAAAACAGCCGGTAAATTCATGATACCGGATATTTCCTCCCCATTCACCTTTACCGTCTCAAACGGTGACATCATCCAACGATAGGGGATATGGGCCACATGCCACTTTTCTAATAATTTAATCAAATACCTGGACCAGCTAATGGCCACGGTTGCCGCACCCACTGCGTATTCCAAAATCAAATCCCATCCGATTGTCCAGGCGATCAATTCACCCATCGTTGCATAAGAATAGGTATATGCACTTCCGGCAACAGGGATCATGGAAGCAAACTCTGCGTAGCACAAACCTGCAAAGGCACAACCTGAGGCAGCTACGATGAAAGATATAGTCACCGCAGGACCTGCATTGTTCGCAGCCGCTATTCCGGTTAATGAAAACAAACCGGCTCCAATAATGGCTCCTACACCTAGCAAAATCAAACTAAAGGCGGTTAAGCTTTTCTTTAACTTTGCTCCTTCATCGCTTTCTTTGAGGATGTTTTCAATGCTTTTTGTTTTGAAAAAGGGATTGGACATAGCTTTTGTTTGCGTACAACTCTAAAAATAGTAATTTTTTGGAGAAAGTGGTGGGGTTTTCTCGGAAGGTTAAAGATAGTTTATATATCGATGGTTTGCCTGGGATTTACTCATCAGGTTAGAACGATAGAAATAATAATAGACTGAATGTAAAGTATTGGGGCGTTCCCTTCGGGCCGGGCTTTCGCCACTCGCTTTCCCGCCATTCAATCTTGAGTGGCTAGTTCTTCCGGATTGGCGGGAAGAGCTCAGACAATGGCTCAATCCCTAACGCAGCTATTCAAACCTTGTGTTAGGGATCGAGTGGAAAGCCCGAAGCGCGTAGGTTTTAGCGCATGGGCGGACTTGGAGCAAGAGCCCGGCCCCGCCATCATCCTTAAAATAACGTTTTAAGTTCGTAGGTGGGGAAACACCCAAAACCTTACCAGAAAATTTACTTTCATCAAACCCATTTAAACTCCATCACTCCATACTATTCCTGTTATCATCCCTAACTTTATAAAAATAATCATTCACTCCTTTCCTAAAATATTCCTACCTTTGTCCCCTGATTCTACTCTTTCCCTGACTTATGATTGGAACACAAAACATCACGCTGCGATACGGCAAACGAACGCTATTTGAAGAAGTAAACATAAAATTCACGCCTGGCAATTGCTATGGATTGATTGGTGCGAATGGCGCCGGCAAATCAACTTTCCTTAAAATACTTTCCGGAGAAATAGATCCCTTAAGCGGCAAGGTAGAAATCACGCCCGGAGAACGTTTGGCTTTCCTAAAGCAAAATCACTACGAGTTTGATGCATACCCTGTATTACAAACCGTCATCATGGGCCATAGCCGATTGTACAAAGTGATGCAGGAGAAAGACGACTTGTATGCGAAACCCGATTTCTCTGATGCCGATGGCGTAAGGGCTTCAGAGCTAGAAGCAGAATTTGCAGACATGAACGGCTGGAACGCGGAATCAGAAGCTGCGGAATTGTTGAGCGGCTTGGGTGTTTCTGAAGATCATCATTATACCTTGATGGGCGACATGGACAACAGCTTGAAGGTACGTGTATTACTGGCTCAGGCGATTTTTGGCAATCCAGACATTCTCTTGCTCGATGAACCTACCAATGACCTGGACATAGCGTCTGTGCGTTGGCTAGAGAACTTTCTGGCAGATTTTAAAAATACAGTCATCGTAATTTCCCATGATCGTCACTTCCTGGATCAGGTGTGTACGCATGTGGCAGACATTGACTTTAGTAAAATACAATTGTACACTGGTAACTATAGTTTCTGGTATGAGTCCAGCCAGCTGGCTTTAAAACAACGTTCGGATCAGAACAAAAAAGCAGAAGATAAGCGCAAAGAATTGCAAGACTTTGTCGATCGATTCAGCGCCAATGCTTCTAAATCCAAGCAGGCTACGTCTCGTAAGAAGTTATTGGAAAAAATTACGGTGGATGAAATCAAACCATCCAGCAGAAGATATCCTGGTATACAATTTAAAGGTGAACGCGATGCCGGTGATCAATTACTGTCCGTAGACGGTCTGTCAAAAAAAGTAGACGGTAAATACTTATTCAAAGACCTTAGCTTTACTCTCAACCGTGAAGATAAAGTAACCATACTAAGCGACGACAAACTAGCTGTTACAGCATTGTTTGAAATTCTTGCCGGTCACGACACAGCAGACAGCGGAAGCTTCAAATGGGGCGTGACCACAACGCAATCGTATTTCCCAACAGACAACTCTCCTTTCTTTAAAACTTCTGATAACCTGATTGATTGGCTGAGACAATTTTCTGCCAACAAAGACGAGACTTTTATCCGTGGCTTCTTAGGTAGAATGTTGTTCAGTGGTGAAGAG
>JACMQM010000043.1 GCA_014376985.1 Cytophagaceae bacterium
ATTACCTGATTTAAGGCTGATTTTCAGCTTTTCAATCACAGCATCTGCATTCTGACTTTGGGCCAGCGCGACGGTAATAATACCAACACTTAATGCAACACTTAAAAGGTACGGTTGAAGGTTTTTCACTATCTACTCGTTATCTCTACGACAAAAGCGAAAATCATGCCATTAAGCCTTTTTTCACCGATAAAAAATTAATTCACTGACAGATAACAACTTAAAAAAACGTGTTCAAAATCAACTTCAATAACAAAGCTGAAAGATTATATTTACGCTATGAATAAGAAGGTATTACTAATGATCTTAGACGGTTGGGGTATTGGAACAAACCCGTCCGTATCTGCCATTGCACAGGCAAAAACAGCATTCATCGACGGATTGTATTCTAAGTATCCTCACAGTAAACTGGAAGCATCGGGTTTGGCCGTGGGTTTACCGGAAGGACAAATGGGCAACTCTGAAGTGGGACACATGAACATTGGCGCGGGCCGTGTGGTGTATCAGGATTTGGTAAAAATCAATCTTGCAGTAAAAGAAGGTACATTAGCAAACGAAAAAGAATTAACAGCAGCGTTTGATTACGCAAAAACGAATAATAAAAAAGTACACTTGATAGGATTGGTTTCCGATGGTGGCGTCCACTCTCATATTGAACATTTGAAGGGCTTGACGACGATAGCCAAGCAAGCAGGTGTGCAGAATCTACTGATACACGCCTTTACAGACGGTAGAGATACAGATCCTAAAGGTGGGTATGATTATTTGAAAGATCTTCAAGCTCACTTGGATAAAACCACAGGAAAGATCGCTACTGTCATCGGGCGTTATTATGCCATGGACCGCGACAACCGTTGGGAGCGAGTGAAGTTGGCTTATGACCTGATGGTAAAAGGTATTGGTGAGAAATCTACTGATGCCTTGGCAAGTGTTAAAGCTTCTTATGTTGCAGAGGTGACCGATGAATTCATTAAGCCGGTTGTCATTACGGATGCAGAAGGTAAAGCATTAGGCTTGATCGAAGAAGGAGACGTAGTACTTTGTTTCAACTTCAGAACCGACAGAGGTCGCGAGATCACGATTGCTTTGACGCAAAAAGATTTTCCTGAACAGGACATGAAAAAATTATCGTTGTACTACGTCACCATGACCAACTACGACAATACCTTCAGCAATGTCCATGTGATTTTTGATAAAGACAATCTGAACAATACACTGGGAGAAGTTTTAGCCAAAGCTGGCAAAAAACAAATCCGTATTGCAGAAACAGAAAAATATCCTCACGTTACATTCTTCTTCTCCGGAGGTCGCGAGCAGCCGTTTGAAGGAGAGAAAAGACTACTGTGTCCTTCTCCGAAAGTGGCTACTTACGATTTGCAACCGGAGATGAGTGCCAAAGACATCCGTGATAAAATCATTCCTGAATTGAAAAGCAAGGAGCCCGATTTTATTGTCTTGAACTTTGCCAACCCTGACATGGTGGGTCATACAGGCGTTTTCAAAGCCGCTATAAAAGCCGTTGAAACCGTTAATGATTGCGCAGAAGCAGTTGTTACTGTAGCGTTAGAAAATGGTTATACCAGCATCATCATTGCCGATCACGGTAATGCTGACATGATGATCAACGAAGACGGTACACCAAATACAGCTCACACCACTAACCTTGTGCCATGCATCTTGGTTGATGCAGATTACAAAGGCACCATTAAAGACGGTAAGTTAGGAGATCTTGCACCTACGATTCTGAAATTGATCGGTGTTGCTCAACCTGCTGATATGGGAGGCGTTTCGTTAATCTAACATGGCAAAAGGAATCAATCAGGCAGTTGGTATTTTAGGAGGTGGTCAATTGGGTCGTATGCTGATCCAGTCAGCCATTGACTTCAATCTTGATCTATCGGTGATGGATCCTGACGGAGACGCTCCCTGTAAAGCTTTTGCAAAGAAGTTTACACAAGGATCATTGCAAGATGAACAAGCGATTTTGAATTGGGCCAAAGATCTTGATCTGATTACTATTGAGATTGAGCACGTCAATATTGAAGCGTTAAAGAAATTACAACAGGCAGGCAAAAAGGTTTATCCTCAGCCTGAGGTGTTGGAGATCATTCAGGATAAAAGAAAACAAAAAGAATTTTACCACAGCAAAGGTTTGCCTACCGCACCTTTTGTGCTGCTGAACAATAAAGAAGAAATTGCGCAGCATGCGCATTTGTTACCAGCCTTTCAGAAGTTAGGCAAGGACGGCTATGATGGAAGAGGTGTACAGCGCATTGCCACCTTGGAAGACATCAGTAAGGGATTTGATAAAGAGAGTTTGCTGGAACAAGCGATTCCTTTTGAAAAAGAACTGGCTGTAATTGTAGCGCGCAACGAGCAAGGTCAGGTAACGACTTTTCCGGTAGTGGAAATGGTTTTTAATCCGGTACATAACCTGGTCGAATACTTATTTGCTCCGGCAGATATTTCGCCGACAATTGCTGCGAAAGCAGATGCTTTGGCGAGGGACGTCATCAATGCTTTTGGAATGGTGGGCTTGTTGGCAGTAGAATTATTCTTGACAAAAGAAGGAGAAATACTGATCAATGAAGTCGCTCCTCGTCCTCATAACAGTGGTCACCAGACGATTGAGGCAAATGACACTTCTCAGTACGAACAGCATTTGCGTGCTATTCTTGGACTGCCTTTGGGTTCGACACGTACTTTAAGTCCTTCTGCTATGGTCAACTTGCTAGGCGAAGAGGGATATTCCGGTGATGTGGTATATGAAGGATTGGAAGAGTCTCTGAAACTGGAAGGTGTTCATGTACATTTTTATGGAAAGAAAACAACAAAGCCTTTCCGTAAAATGGGTCACGTCACTATCTTAGATCAGAATCTGGATTCATTAAAAGATAAAGCGAAAGCGATAAAATCATGGCTGAAAATAAAAGCGTAATACCTGTAGTCGGCATCATCATGGGTAGCCAGTCTGATTTGAAGATCATGTCTGCAGCTGCAAAAGTGTTGGAAAATTTTCAGGTTCCGTTTGAATTGACCATTGTTTCTGCACATCGCACACCTCACCGTATGTTGGAGTATGCAGAGGGTGCCGCAAAAAAAGGAATCAAAGTGATCATTGCAGGAGCTGGCGGTGCAGCGCATTTACCAGGTATGGTAGCCTCCTTAACAACACTTCCTGTCATTGGTGTTCCCGTAAAATCATCGAACTCTATTGATGGTTGGGATTCTGTACTTTCTATTTTACAAATGCCGGGTGGTGTACCAGTCGCTACTGTAGCGCTTGATGGCGCTCAGAATGCAGGTATTCTTGCCGTGCAGATTCTAGCTTCTCATGACGATGCCTTGGCAAAAAAGATGCAGGTATTTAAGGAAGAGTTAAAATCAAAAGTCTTGGAATCAGTAGAAAATATTGCAAAAGAAGGCTATCAAAAATTTGTATAGATAGTGATAAAAGAATTTCTTTGGTGGTTAAACCACTTCTGCTTCTGAATGTCCATGTTAAGCCACAAAAACAGAAGTAAAAAGCTCAGCTTTGAGTTGTTAGTCAAATATTTGACATAATTTACAAAATGTGCCAAAGGTTTTTTATGGGTTAATGAGCGTTCAGCTCTTGAAGACATAAAATTGATTATATTGAGATCTGAAAAATAACTGAATCGAAGAGGTTAACAATGTTTCTTTCAACGAGGTACAGCTACTCATAGAAACATCTTATTTGATTCACAAGTAAAAGCATTTGGTCAATCAGTTTTGTTGCCGAAAGATTGATTGACACTAAAAACAAAAGAGTATTATGTTGGAGCCGTTGATGTCGGTGGATGGGTTAATCAGTTTGATGACCCTTGCGATGTTGGAAGTTATTTTAGGGATTGATAATGTTATTTTCATCTCCATTATTTCCGACCGTGTAGAGAAAGAAGAACAAAATAGAGCAAGAATCTTAGGTCTTCTCCTGGCTTTGGGAGTAAGAATTATATTGTTGATTTTCATGTCCTACCTGGCACATCTCAAAACAGATGTTGCCGTGTTTTTTGGTCATCATTTTACGCTGCGCGATCTGGTCCTTATTGCTGGTGGTATATTCTTGGTCTATAAAAGCACCAATGAAATCCATGAAAAACTAGAAGGTGACGAAGAAGAAAAGCAAAGCTCTAAAAAACTGGCACTCTGGAATGCGATTGTACAAATCATTTTGATTGACATTGTATTCTCCTTCGATTCTATCCTTACAGCCATAGGACTTACAGACCATGTGATCATCATGATTATAGCTATGGCTGCGGCGATGGTGGTGATGATGGTATTTTCAAAAGCCATCAGCTCGTTCATTAACGAACATCCTACGGTTAAGATGCTGGCTTTGTCATTCCTGATTATGATTGGCGTGTTTCTGATTATTGAAGCGTTCCATTATGACATACCGAAAGGTTATATCTATTTTTCTATGTTCTTCTCGTTAACAGTAGAAGTATTGAATCTTGTAGTGAGAAAGAAAAACAAAGCAAAAAAGCTAAAGAAGAAGCTGTAGGAGATGGTGTATTTGAAGAATGATTTTCTTGACGTAGAGATCGATATAAAAGGAGCAGAAGTAAAGAAAATATACCATCGTCAGTTTCAACTCGATTATCTTTGGAATAGCGATGCAGCTTATTGGAGCAGGAGTTCTCCTATTTTATTTCCCATTGTTGGTAAAGTAAAAGACAACACCTACACCTACAAGGATCAACCTTACCATCTCACACAGCATGGTTTTGCGCGTGATAAAGAATTCATATTAGAGTCTTCAACAACAACGGAAGCAGTTTTTTCTCTTTCTTCCAATTCAGAAACGCTTTCAGTATACCCGTTTGAATTTAAGTTATACCTAACCTACACTCTTTCCGAGTCATCTTTAACCGTTGCTTACAAGGTGATGCAGGTTGGAAAAGAAGAACTTTTATTTTCCATCGGTGCTCATCCTGCTTTTCTTTGTCCGTTAGAACCAGGGCTTAGCTTTGAAGATTACCAGTTGACATTTGAAAAAGAAGAAAGTATACAGCGTCTGTTATTAGGCCCTTCCGGCGTTTCGAAGGAAACGGAGAAAGTATTTGAGCCGGGCTCTAAAGTAATCCCTTTGAATTATAATTTGTTCGAAACAAAAGACGCCATTATTTTTAAAGGCTTGAACTCAACATCTATGACATTGAGCAGCAGCAAGGCTAGTCATGGATTGCATTTTCATTTTACAGGTTTTCCTTATATGGGCATTTGGACAAAGCCAGGTCCTTTTCTTTGTATAGAACCATGGTTCGGCATCGCTGATGCAGAAGATGCGGATGGTAAATTGGAACATAAGGAGGGCGTCATCCATTTGAGCAGTGGAGAGGTATTCCAAGCGGCATACAGGATGGAGTTTTTTTAAAACTTTGAGATTTTTTTCCATGCGAGCCTCTTTCTTTTCTTTTGCTCTGCCAAAAGAAAAGAAACAAAAGAAAAGGCAGCCACCAAAAGCAATTGAAGAAGACATTGTGGATCCTTAATCTGTGCGTAGTTAATTTATAAGAATGTCTTCTCCAATTCGCTCTTTTCCTGGACGCCCACCGCACAAGGAAAAATACATCGAGAGATAAGTCGAATGTGCTCCTATTCATTACAACTAAATCATAGCGTAGAATCATCTCATTAAAAATACCCTCATTTTAGTATTGATTTCATTTGTTCCTTTAGGCTACCCGCCTTACCTTTGTTTTGAATCATTCTAAATAAATGACCAAAATCCAAAAAAGTGTTGCGGACTTGAAGCCAGGTGAAAAAGGAACAGTATGCTGTTTTAAGGATGAAGTCATGTCCCTCAAATTTTTAGAAATGGGCTGCCTTCCTGGTAGTGAAGTAGAGTTGTCTCATAAGGCCCCCTTCGGAGACCCGATATGCATTCGGGTAGGCGGTTACGCTTTGTCTATGAGACTTAAAGAAGCAGCTACCATTATGTTGATCGACTAAGTATGGCCTCCTCTTCTCTTTTAAAAGCAGCGTTAATCGGGAATCCTAATTCGGGTAAGACGTCTTTATTTAATCAGTTGACGGGATTAAATCAGAAGATTGGCAATTTTCCGGGTGTTACTGTAGATAAGAAAACAGGCATTAGTAAGTTAGCCGGTAACCAACAAGCGGAAATAGTAGATTTACCAGGTACTTACAGTTTGTATCCTAAGTCTGCAGATGAACAAGTGGTAATGGATTATTTATTTGATGCTTTACTCAAATCGCAACCTAATTTTTTAATTGTAGTCATTGATGCTTCCACCCTCGAACGAAATCTTTTGCTTTTTACTCAAGTCAGAGACTTAGGGTTTCCTGTGATCCTGGCTTTGAACATGCTGGATTTAGCAGAAAGAGACGGGAAGAAAATTGATATTCCAAAGCTTAGCAACAAATTGAATGTACCTATTGTGGCCGTTAATGCTAGGACAGGAGAAGGTATAGAGCAGATTAAATATGCCATGGCTTGTCCTTTGCACAATACACCGGAACGCTACTTGAAGCCTATTGAAATTGCTCCTGTTGTTGTGCCTGCGATCAAGGAACACATGAAAATCAATAACGATTACATGGCTTTGTTGCTGGCTCATCAATACGAAGGTATGTTAAGCTTGAGCGCTTATGACAAGGCGGCTATAGATGGTATTGTAAAAGAGAATAATTTTCAATCCAATAGTATACAGTCTACAGAAACGTTGAAGCGTTATGATCTCATCCGGGTAATCATTAAAGAGAGCATTTCTTTTCCAGCGCATTCTTTTGAACACCACCGTTGGTCAGAGCGCATAGATAAAATAATGACGCATAAGATCTATGGCTTTGCGATATTCTTTCTGATCTTGTTTGTGATGTTTCAAGCTATCTTTGCCTGGGCAGTGTATCCGATGGATCTGATCGATGGCTTCATGGGTTTTCTCAAACAGAGCGTACAAGATATATTACCGCAAGGCGCACTGACTGATCTCTTGACGGAAGGCATTATTGCAGGGCTTGGTGGTGTTTTGATTTTTATTCCGCAGATCGCTATACTCTTCGGCTTCATCGCCATTCTGGAAGAAAGCGGTTACATGTCGCGCGCTATGTACATCATGGACAAAGTCATGCGGCAGTTTGGATTGAGTGGAAAAAGTGTTGTTCCTCTTATTTCGGGAGTTGCCTGTGCAGTGCCTGCTATCATGGCAACAAGAAGTATTGACAATTGGAAAGAACGTCTCATCACTATTTTTGTAACTCCGTTCATGAGTTGCTCCGCTCGTATTCCTGTATACACCGTACTCATAGCGCTTGTTATTCCTTCAAAAAATATATTAGGCATCTTTAACTTACAAGGTATTGTCATGATGGCTTTGTATCTGTTGGGTTTCTTAGCCGCTATTTTATCGGCTTTAGTGCTGCACTGGATTTTGCGATCAAAAGAAAAAGGATATTTTATCATGGAACTTCCTTCTTACAAAATGCCACGTTGGAAGAATGTTGGATTAGCGATCTTTGAAAAAGTAAAAGCATTTGTATTTCAAGCGGGTAAAGTTATTCTTGCGATATCTATTGTCTTATGGGTATTGGCAACCTATGGTCCTAAAGAGGACATGCAGCTGGCGAAGACAGAAGGACAACGAGAAGCGTTGGCTAAAGGCTTTACACCTGCTGAGACAGAAAATTATATTGCGGCTAAAAAACTCGAAGCTTCCTATGCTGGTCATTTTGGTAAGTTCATAGAGCCTGGTATCAGACCATTGGGTTTTGATTGGAAAATCGGCATTGCATTGATTACCTCTTTTGCAGCCAGAGAAGTATTCATTGGTACCATGGCCACGATTTATAGTATCGGTGATCAGGCAGAAAACACGGATTCTGTGGTAGAAAAAATGAGGCATGAAAAAGATCCTCAAACAGGTGCCGCATTTTATAATGTGGCGCGTTCTTTATCGCTGCTTGTGTTTTATGTATTTGCTATGCAATGCATGAGTACGCTAGCCGTGGTCTATAGAGAAACGAAGAGTTGG
>JACMQM010000339.1 GCA_014376985.1 Cytophagaceae bacterium
AACCCATAAATAATGGCCTTAGGCAAATCCAAAATCATTCCCCATTCACTTTTTTCAAAATGCTCTAAATGAAATATATTGTGGTTGTTAGACAATGTAATCGTATCTACATAATTAATATGTAATGCCTGATACAAATTATCTATTGACAAATTAGGATTTATCCATCCTGCGGAAAGTCCCAGATTCGCCAGTACCAGATAATATACCACGATCTTGTGTATCCGATACTCTTTTAGCCAAGGGAATGAATAAACAACCATGCGATGAACAAAATGGGTGATCATCAGGAAAAACAATATGGCAAATACATAATATTTTAGATTCCAGATCAGCCATAAAGCAACGATAAAAATAATCAACTCTATCATTTCAGGTCTTCTTTTTTCATACACCCACTTCAAATAGAAACTCATGCTAAATCCTATACAGCCCAGTAATATGGCCTCTTTCACCATTCCTGAAGACCAGAATACAATAGAAGGAAAAAGCAAAAAAGAAATGACGACAGCTGTTTTGCTGATAGAAAAAATAGAAACGATGCGATTCGATAAATTCCATAAACCCATGAAAGCAAATACAGAACAATACACATTGATCATCCAATAATTATCTATTAAAATACCTAAGGGGACAATCAACTTTATGAAAAATAATTGACGTGGAGAATAGGTTAACATTTCTTGAAACAGCAGCTCGTTATTCTCCATAAATTCATTATGGAAATACATCTGCATAAATTTATGATTGTCCGAATAAAACAAAACAGCAAAACGTGAGACACAATTATAAGTATCTGTAATATCGCCGACTTTATAATAGTAGAGATACAAAGCTCCCACAGCTAAGCCAGATAATACCTTTATAACAAGAGTTGTATAAAACCAGGAATAAAGCGGTTTGTCTTTCTCGAAAAGCTTTTGAACATAAAGGTAAAAAAGCAAAAAGCAAATGTGTAAGACAATAAGAAGAATCATAGAAGGCCCTCTTTTTTTAATATAAAATGTCCAATCTTACAGGACAAACACTTCTTATAGTTACAATAATTATTATACAATTCCAACATAGCTTGTGTATCTCTCGCTGAAAAGGCGTGGTATCCAAAGCTTTCGAATAATTTTACGACCTTATTTTTTTCAGGAATAATTTCTTCGTAAGCATCAATTAGCCTATTTATTTCAAGGCTATCCTTATTTTTCTGATATGCGATGCGAAATGGGATCAACGCATTGATCAATACAATTTTACTCCATTGAATGTTCTTTGGTACAGCAGATGGTGAAAAATGTCCTAACCTGTAATGATTTTTCCAATAGTCGCCTATCTCATGAGATTCACGTTGTAAATCGGATACGGATGTTTCTAACGCCCAATGCATCAACCGTCCTTTGGCATGTAGTAAGTAAGCCCATTGTGCAATGCGTAACTCTGGAAAACTCACAGGACGCAACCCCTTGTATTGCCATTGCATACTTACATTATAAACTTTCTGCAATCCGTATTTATGACACAAAAAACTGTAACGCTGAATCAAATCTTTTGTATAGTCGTCTTTACTTTCCTGTTGCAAAAAACCTCCCTGGCCTAATAGCATAGCTTCAAGATCTGGTAATGAAGACGTATGCTTTAAAAGAATACGATAAGGAACCGCGCAAGCGATCTGTTCCATGCATTCATTATTAATCTTCTGTCCCATAAAGCGAGCTATACAACGATGTAGTGCTTCATCCCAATTCCAATGACAGTTTATATATAGCTGTTCTATTTCTTTCACTCTACGCTCCACACGTTCTATTAATGACACTTCCAATTGTGATTGCCATACTACTTCTGATACATTATGAATAAGAGCTCCGCAAGGTATATTAGTGGAGGAAAATATCTTCTGATCAACTTCTTCAAACCAAGATGCTAAAAAATAATCTTTCACCTGCAAACAAGGTATTGCCGTTTCATCAGGACTGAAGACATTTACATCATACTCCCACACGACATGAAGTATAACATTATCATATTTATGATCAACGTTGTGCTTGTGCGCATACCATTGAGAAGACATCAAATGAATTTCTACGGAACCAACCCAAAGCGTATCGTTGATTCTGATTTTTGCAAAAGTAAAATCAGGTCCACCTAAAGCAGAAGGTCCAAAACCTGGGAAAATAATTTCTATGGCATCTCCCTGAATTGTTTTTAAGGATTGACCGGCCAGCACGGAAAGCTTCCAGGCCATTTGTAGATCGTATTCTTTCATTAAAAAAGTGGTCAGTGATCAATTGTCGGTGATCAGTAAAAAATAAAAAAACACTAGTAGTAGAAATCAACTGACGACAGTCAACTGATCACGGACTACTGTTATAAATACTTCTCCATAGCAGACTTCAATTTCAAAGCTTCCGCTGCTGCTGCTGCTTGAAAATCATTGCCTGAAGAAGCGTATAAGATGCTTCTGGATGCATTGATAAGTAATCCACCGTCTTTTGTTACACCATACTTACAGACAGCGTCTAAATCTCCGCCTTGAGCTCCTACTCCAGGTATCAATAAGAAATGTTCCGGAACAATTTTGCGTATGGCTTGAATGTATTCTGCTTGCGTAGCGCCAACAACAAACATCAATTGACTGCTATCACCCCAAGACGCTACTTTACGAATGACTTCTGTGTAAAGCTTTTCATT
>JACMQM010000340.1 GCA_014376985.1 Cytophagaceae bacterium
ACCCACATTTAGGCAACGTATTCTTGTTAAAACTTTGTTTTTCAAGGAGATAATGTTCTAAAAATTGACTCCGTAGCTCAGCTGGATAGAGCAACTGCCTTCTAAGCAGTAGGTCAAGCGTTCGAATCGCTTCGGGGTCACTCCCTCAAAAGCCTTGAAAATTAGTTTTCAAGGCTTTATCTTTTTCGGGGAAATTGTTTTGCAACTTTAAAAGAGACCCATAAGTATTAAAGTTGCCAAGATTGAGACCTATTTGAGACCCCTATTAATCCAAAACATACTCGTTACAGAAAGTGTCATTTGATGACATCTTTGTTTTCGCCTATTTTCAAAAAATAACTAGATCATTTTTCAAACTTTTTATTAGGTGCCTGATAAAACTTTTATAACCCAGATCTATTATGAATGAGAAAATCAAAACCCAAATCTATTTAAAAGCATCAAAAGCTAACAAACGAGGAGAAGCTCACTTATATGTGCAAGTACGATTATACGGAAAAGCCAAACTCTATTCAACCAACAAATTTATTTCACCGGCTGATTTTGACAAAAACAAATGTATCGTCAAGTCTGGCGATAATGCCGGAAGACTGAATGCTTTTTTACGTGCAGAACTTCTGAGTATGGATGAAGTGATTCTTAATCTGGAAAACGACAGAATTCCACTGACATTCAGAGCGATTACTGAAAGGTATGAAAATCCTGATGTAACTTTCTGCAATTTTTCAATAGCCCAACTTAATTCTAACAAAACAAGATTGGCGAAAAAGACTTTCCAAAAAGATCAGTATCATCTTAACTTCATTAACAAGGCTCTCCCTGAAATAAGATTCCATCAAGTAACAAAAGGGTTACTGCAAAAATTGGAGAATATTGCAAGAAAAAACGATCACACTAATAATACTATCCATGGGTATTTGAAGACTTTCAGGAAATACTTTTACATAGCTAAATCTGCCGGTTTCATTAAAAACAATCCTTTTGAAGGTTACCCTATTAAGCGGGGAAAAGTAAAAACTGATTACTTAACAATGTCTTAAATTATAAAGTTATATGATCTATACACCAGTAATACTTTACGATTGAGATTTCAAAAAACGTTGAACTATTATTTGTTTGCCTACTTCACAGGCTTAAGACCTGTAGACCTAAGGACCTTAAATAAAAGTCATATTACAGAGGGAACTATGACCAAAAATTTAATAAAGACAAAAGTATGGGTTACGATTCCGCTTTCGGAATTATCCAGAAGTCTTATCAATTAAAATTCAGATAATTTATTTATAGGTAAGCTGAGTTCAACCAATAAGTGCAACAGGATGGTTTAGTAAAAATGTTTCATGTTGTATTAAATAAAAAAGGCAAGTGTTACCACTTGCCTTTTTACTGTATCAAACAATACAATACAATTCAATATATTATTTAGCTGATGTCTTAGTTTTTAACTTTTGATGCTCCTTTTCAGCATTTTCTAGTGAGGTATGAGTGGCTTTAGCATGTTCTTTTACTTTTGCTGCATCTGGATTGGGCTTTGACAATTCCGTCTCCAACTTAGCATGATGAACTGTAGCATCTGCATGATGCTTATCAATTATTTCATGATGAGTTTTTGCAGCTTCTTTATGCTTTTCAGGTATTGCCTTTTTTAATTCAGTATGTGAAACTTTAGCATTTTCAATAGATTTTTTTGTTTCTACAGCATGTTGTTTTTGTGCTTCCTTTGTAGATGCTTCTCCGTTTACTATTTTGTTTGCATGCTCTTTTGCAGTTTTATGATGACCTGCTAATTTAATGTGTGCTTCTTCTTTTGTCTGTGCAAAAGTGATGGTACTGGCAAGCAACGCTGAACCAATAAAAAATGCATTGAGAATCTTTTTCATAGTTTTGAAGTTTAAATGGGTTGACATTGATTTTTTTACTGAAAGCAATCTATGCGGAAATTCTGTGCGCATTCTGTAGTTAAATAAAAACAATTTTATATGAAAGCTGAGTTTAACCAATAAGTGTGACAGCATGGTTTAGTGAAAACAATTCATTTGGAGATCAATAACGAAACCTTCTTATTGGTTTGATTATTTTATTATTGAGGGTTATTTATTAATTGGATTTCGGATCTTGTATTTTACTAAACTTTTTATTCAATCATGTACGGGAACTAAAACATTCATTCGATATCATTATAAAGGATTAGGCTTATAAATCTTTACAGCTTGATTGTTATAAAAAAAACAGTGCAGCATTTGCGTTAGGGATTGAGCCATTGTCTGAGCTCTTTTTATTTGGATTTATAAAGTCTGATTGATGTAATACATTGGAGTCCGAAGAAAAAAGCGAGTGGCGAAAGCCCGTCCCCGCTAAAAGCGGGGGAACGCCTTCATAAACTAGCTTACTATTACCTATAAAATTCGACTCATTCCAATTCTAATAAATTATTTCTCATCCAATGACTGCTTGTACAACGGTGTGCTTAATTTTTTTCAAATTAAGACTTATAATATTTTCTTTTAAGCCAGAAAGAAATTTTAACCAATCCGATCAATGCAGGCACTTCTACCAAAGGCCCTATGACTCCTGCAAAAGCTTCACCTGAGTTAATTCCAAATACACCGATCGCAACCGCTATGGCTAACTCAAAGTTGTTTCCCGTCGCTGTAAAAGACAAGGCAATGTTCTGCGAATAATCAGCACCTAAAGCTTTTGCAATGATAAAGGTCACCAGAAACATAATCGTAAAGTAAATCACCAATGGTATTGCTATTCGTATTACATCCATTGGTATCTGTACTATAAGTTCACCTTTTAGACTAAACATTACTACAATAGTAAATAATAAAGCAATCAATGTGATCGGGCTAATCAAGGGAAGAAACTTTTGTTCGTACCAATCTTTACTTTTTAATCTCAGCAACACAAACCTTGTGAGAAATCCGGCTAAGAATGGAATGCCTAAGTACACCGCTACACTTACCGCTACGTCATGAATGCTGATCGTTATTTCCTTTCCTTTCAAACCAAAATATTCAGGTAATACAGTAATGAATAACCAGGCGAACACACTATAAAAAAACACCTGAAAGATACTGTTCAATGCCACCAGACCAGCTGCATACTCTCTGTTTCCTTCTGCCAATTCATTCCATACCATCACCATGGCTATGCATCGGGCCAACCCAATCATGATCAAGCCCACCATATACTCAGGATAACCGCTCAAGAAAGCAATAGCCAATAGAAACATGAGTACCGGGCCAATGATCCAGTTCATCAACAATGACAGTGAGAGTATCTTAAAATTGCGAAATACTGTACCTAATTCTTCATACTTGACTTTAGCTAACGGAGGATACATCATCAGTATTAATCCTATGGCAATCGGTATGTTTGTTGTACCGGATTGAAAGGAATTAATGAAAGGTACGGCACCATCCATAAAATATCCCAGACTAATACCGATAGCCATGGCTATGAATATCCATAGTGTCAGATAGCTGTCCAGAAAACTCAAACCTTTCCGTTGTGCGGGATTACATTGGGTCATCCTACTTTACTTTAGAAAAAACATACAAACATTCAGTAGCAATTTGTTTTGACCTCTCCATATAAGTCTTATCCTGTTCTGGAGTTCCATCAGACTTCTTCGGATCTACGTATGGCGTAGAAACTCTTACCTGGGCACCGTCAATTATTGGACATTCTCCATCTGCTTCTGTACACGTCATTACAGCACAAAAATCGAACTTAGGATTGGAGACATGATCATACTTTTTTGAGAAGCATATAATTCCTATGGCTTCCTCATCAAACTTAACCGAGTAGTAAGGGTTGCTTACCTCTGCATCTTGATTAATTTTAAAACCCATAGATCGGAGAGCCGTTATGGCATTAGGATTAAATGCTGTAGCTTCTGTACCACCTGAGTAAGTGAATACATTATTAAATCCAAAGTAAGTAGCTGCAACTTTGGCCCATACCTGACCATAGTGGCTTCTTCTGGAATTGTGGGTACAGATATAAATCAATTCAGGATTCTTTGACTTATCTAAGCTACTCTGTACATAAGCACTTATTTTTTCTAATACAGCTTGACGTTCCGCAGGAATCGTATCAAAACTTTTAACAGCCTCATCTATGAACGCATGGATTTCAGGATAGATCATTGTTGTTTATTTTATCGTGGATAATTAACAGCAGCCGGAGCCAGGTGCACAGCAATTACTTTCTGGTTTTTCAGCGTATACAGTAACACTATAGATGCCAGATTCACTGCCTTTGTATGCTTCTACTTCAGAATTGGAAAGATACTTTGCCAAAATCTCTTCTGGAATGATAATAGATTTTTCTTTCTGTACAGTGATATTCTTGAAACCGGTTTCACTGATAATAGCTAAGTATTCATCCTTCTGTAAAGCTCCGGCAATACAGCCAGCGTACATTTCAGCTGCTGAACGAAGTCCCAATGGCAATTCACCTTTCAATACAATATCTGATATACTGAAGTGGCCTTTAGATTTTAAAACCCTGAAAATCTCTTTGAAAGCTTTAGTCTTATCTGGCACAAGATTCAAAACACAATTGCTTACAACTACATCTGCTTTGTTAGCTGCCATAGGTAAGTCTTCAATATCACCTAAGCGGAACTCCACATTGGTAAATCCAAGTTTCTCAGCATTTGATTTGGCTTTAGTAATCATGGCTTCCGTCATATCTACACCAATGACTTTACCTGTTTCACCGGTAACCGCACGGGCAACAAAGCAATCGTTACCAGCTCCTGAGCCGAGGTCTACAACAGTATCACCTTCTTTAATTTTCGCAAACTCAGTCGGAAGTCCACAACCCAGACCCAAATCAGCATCGGGATTATAACCTTTTATGCTGTCATACTTCTCGCTCATGACAGCATAGTCTATGGTATCGCAGCATCCACCGGCTCCACAGCAGCTTTTATCATTGTCTTCCTTCGACTGATGAGCAATTTCACTGTAAGTCTCTCTTACAATTTCTTTCAGGCGATTTGATTCTGTATTTTGCATATATTTTAATTTGCAATAACGTAATATTGCGATTGATAGGAGCAAAAAAAGGTTAGCAACAACCTTTCATACTTTTATAAGAAGCGAACAACTTTCCAAAGTCGGCCTGCATTTCATTCCAAACTTTTTCATCTATGCAATAACAAATGCTGTTACCTTCAATTTCTCCTTTAATGATACCGACCTCTTTTAAAGCTTTTAGGTGTTGAGAAATGGTTGACTGAGATAATGGTAATTCTTCTACCATGTCATTGCAGATACAGGCTTGTCTTTTCAGCAACATCTCTATAATCGCCATACGTGCCGGATGGCCTAGTGCTTTGAATATTAGCGCTCGCTTATTTTGATTTTTTGTAAAGCCTTCTGTCTTGGTTATTCCCATTGCCTTATTTTTATAACGCAATATTACGATAAAGTAAATGTAGTAGCAAGCTACTGTGAATAAATTTGATGTGTATAAATTTTATTTATTAGATATGAGCAGCTTTTTGAGATCTTTAGTATTTAATTCATGAATCCCTTTTTCTCCTACCAATACGTTCACACCATTTGTTTTAGCAATAAAAAGCACTTTCCCTATTTGAGTATTTATGTCTGTGGTGTTGATTTTGATCAATAATTCTTTGTTCTCAACTTTCTCGGAGTGTCCGTGATGAAAATTTTCCATCAGTTCTTCATCGCTTTTTATGGGCATCCACAACAAACCCAAGTCGGTGGCAAATATGTAACCTTTCCCTTTAAAATAGGATAGGTCGTAAATCATATTTTCATGGTCACCGATGAATTCAACACTTGGTAAATGGCCATGCATGTCTTCAGCGTGCTTGTGATCATGATCTTCTTTACGCTGTACAACTTCAATTACACTGATGCCATTTCTCATGATCACCCATAGAAAACCGAAGTCATCCACTATGAGGTTTTGAACTATATTATCAGGTATTTCAAAATTGGCTACTCCTTCTTCGTTGTAACGTGTCCATTCATCCTTTCTATTGCGGAATAGACCGGCATCAGTGCCTATCCATATAGAGCTGTCGGCCGTTACTACACCTTTATTAATAGGGAATATAGTATTTACTTTTTCAGCTGGATTCGATTTCGAATACTTATAAAGGCCATAGGCATCGGTAGCAACCAGAATGGTATGGTCTTGTTTTTCCACAATGGATACTACTTTGTAGGATTTAACATTCGGTTCAATGTTAATATTAGTTGTCTGTTTATCTTTTCTTTGTAAAACCGTGATCCCATTTCTAATTCCAAGCCAAATAGATGAGTCGTTCACAAAACCACAATAAATAGTTTCTGTACTCTTATAAAAAACGGTCATCCTTTTATTGGATAATAAGTATACGTTCTTCTGAGTCAGAATATAGGATACATTCGTATTTTTTGTATAAAGCACTCCTAATGGCGTTTCATCAGGTAAGAATCCATCCGATAAGGCTTTTGAAGATACAGCCTGACTGGTATATGTTAAAAACAGGAGTGAAAGAGAAAGGAATAGCTTGGTTATCATTGGTAGTTGATTTAATCTCCCCGCAAATTAAATGAATCATGTTAACTCTATGTTATCAAGTTCGATTAGAAAATTATCAGCAAATATTATTGAAGTAACCGTTCCGTAATGATTCCATCATAAATCCATCGTTAATTTGCGGTATAAAAATACTAACTATTAATCGGCTATTATGAAACACAATTTTACTCTCTGGTGCTTAGGATGCTGCATGATTTCTGTGGCAACAATAGCACAGACCAATAACGTCATTATGTACATTGGCGATGGTTTCGGTTTAGCACCTAAAACTGCTGCTCGTATGGCTATGGGCCAAGGTCAGACAGGTAAGCGTTTTACCGATGATGCTAATTTCCATGTTTTGGCATTGGATAACTTAAAGTATAACGCTACTGTTACCACTCACTCCTTAAACTCATGGGTAACGGATTCTGCTCCCGGGGCTTCTGTTTATGCGTGTGGCGTTGCAGGTAAAGTGGACAATGAAGTGGTTTCAATGAATCCAACAACATTGAATCCAATTGAAACCATTCTGGAAGCAGCAAAAAAACAAGGGTATGCCGTAGGATTGGTTACTACTACAAGAGTAACCCATGCTACACCGGCAGCATTCGGAAGCCATATTTGGCTTAGAGATTTGGAAAGCTATATCGCTTTACAATATTTAACCAGTACAGAAACAGAATACGAAGCGGTATTGAATTCCAGTTCAGTTACATCTTACCGTTACGATGCTAACAGAGATTGGGTATTACCATCCACTAAAGTTGGCGTTGACATTGATGTAATTTTAGGAGGAGGTTCTAGATTTTTCTTGCCTAAAAGTACAGTTAGTCCCAACGCGGCTGTAGTAAATAAAAATGGTACTCAGATTGTTGATGGGAATTCTTCCAACGTTACTTTCGGAAAAGGTTCAAGAGCAGATGAAGTCGATTTGATTGAGTGGGCTAAAACAAACAAAGGCTATCAATATGTAAATAGCAGAGATGCTTTAATGAACATCGATCTTAGTCAATACACTTCTTCTAACAACAAAAAACTATTGGGCTTATTCAGCAATTCGCACGCAAGTTATGAGCAAGACAGACAACAGTTTTTCAACTGGGAACCGTCTTTAGCTGATATGACTCAAATTGCTATTGAAGTATTAAAAAGAAAAGGTGGTGCTAAAGGATATTTCCTAATCGTAGAAGGTGGTAGAATTGATCACTTGGCTCATGCTAACTCTGGCGGCATCACAGTCATTACGGGTACACCGAATCAATATACTGTAAGTGCAGATAAAGAAGTTTACTTGAATGCAAATGGTACTCCAAATGGCGAATCTAATTATAATGCAACTCCTGCTACTGCAAAAAATACAGGGATTTATGGTTCGGATTACATGATCAAAGAAGTATTAGCTTTTGACTATGCTGTAGCTGAAGGTAGAGCATTCATGAATAACTCTGCCAATGGTAATACTTTAATCGTAAGTTCATCAGATCATGAGTGTGGTGGTGTAGCACTTGTAGGCTTGCATGATGAAGCAGACGCTCAAGCTAATGGAACGAAAATTAGAACGTATGCTAAACAAGTATCGCAGCCTAATCCAACTTTTGCTACTCCTATTGGTGTAGTAAGAGGTGATGGCGGTAACAATGGCTGGTATCCTGAATATACAACCTACACGTCAAACGATGGCAGAATATTCCCACAACCTGCTTCGGCTACGGCAAGAAGAATTGTTATTGCTTATGGATCTAATCCAGTAACCAATGGTAATGGTACAAATGCAGGAAGTACTCCTGGTAACCATACACCTCAAGATATCTGGGTAGGTGCAGAAGACAATACAGGTACTCATGCTAAACAAATTTCAGGAAGAGGTCTTTTGGATAATACAGCTATTCATCCTATCATGTATGATTTCTTGCAATTGGGTATTCCTACAGGCTTAATCAAAAGCGACCCAACTTCTGAGGATGCATTCAAAAGTACAGTATATCCGGTTCCTTTCTCAACGCAGGCTACTATTGGTTTTGAATTGAAAACGAACGCTCTTGTAGATATAGATATCTATGATGTTAATGGACTATTTTTAACATCAGTTATTAAAAACAAATCATTCGATGCAGGACATCAGGAAGTAGTCTTCTCTGGTTCAGATCTAAAATCAGGTACTTACGTTGCTGTAATTAAAGCCAACGGTATCCAAGCTTCAAAAAAAGTTATTAAACTATAACGGGTAGATAGTTTTTTTGAGCCAGGCAGTTCATTCTGCCTGGCTTTTTTATGTCATAAAAAAATAGCTTTTTATTCTAACATTAGCATCTATCAAGATGGGCAATCTCTTTTAAGTAATGGACCGGCTACATCCCACTCAAAAAGAAGTATAACATTAGAATGGTGTATTCAAAAACAGGAAATAACTTTAAGAACTTCATTACTTTATCATGAATCTGAAAGGTTGGTTGAGAGGTATTCATCATACAATTTCTCCGGCACACGTTCAAGGATACCGTGACGAGTTTTGTTATCGATTCAATAATCGATACAGTAAGAAACCGGCATGGGAATCTTTGGTGACTTTAATGCTAATTCATGTTCCTGTTATTGCTAAAAATCTATATGAGGGAAACGAAAGTGCTAATCCTAATTGCTTTTAAAGTTTGTAAAAAAACTCTAATATATTTAAGGAAATGCATTTGGTTAGTTTTTTAAATTTAAAGTTTGATGATCATCCTTGTTTTCGCTTAGATAAATTGCGTTTACAAACCGCATTTAAAATGCCTTTGCCTACATTACTTTACATAAGTGAATAATCAACTATAGATTTCTTAATTTTAATGAAATATATCATTTTTTATTTATAGGTATCATAATTGACTCTCTACATAGTTATATATAGAACTATATCAATCAATAAGCACATAAAAAAAATGATAGTGGGTTACAATGACCCTACAGCCTTATAATCCTTTACCATCTTCATATAAACAGGCAATGAATTTCATTAAAGAAAAACTATTTGCCAGTTTATTGCCCAATATGTAGAACGCGGTATCCCCAAAGTAAACGTTACGACATTAGACTTCTGAATGAACAAAACCATTTAACTATTGATATTATGAAGCTTTATATTAAGAACATGATAAGTTTGAGGTGCAAGATGCTTGTAAAAGAACAATTAAAACAGTTGGGCATACCCTATATTATTGTTGAACTTGGTACAGTAGATCTACTAAAAGCTCTCTCTCCACATCAGTCTTTGATATTAAAAGAAAAACTTCTTTTATATGGATTAGAATTGATGGATAATAGTAAGAAAATTTTGATTGAGAAAATTAAGAATATTATTATTAAAATGACTCAATATGGTGATGATAATCCAAAAATAAATCATTCTAATTACATCAGTGAGCAACTAAATTATGACTACACCTATCTATCCAATATTTTTTCAGAAGCCAACGGAATTACCATACAGCAATCTATAATTAACCATAAAATCGAACGGGTAAAAGAGTTAATTCTATATAACGAACTTAATCTTACGGAAATCTCCTACAAGCTACGCTACAGTAGCGTAGCCCATCTCTCTAGCCAATTCAAAAAAGTAACGGGGCTTTCTCCTTCTTGCTATAAAAAAGATAATCATACCAGAACGTTAAATTTAGAAGACGTGTAATTTATGATAGGTATCTTTTTAATATAGCTTTTGTTAAATTTTTATAGAATTAGTGACTTAGTTCCCATACCGCAAATAGGATGCGGAGCAGAGATTTAGATTTGAATTAGAAACAAACTAATTTAAAGATGAACAAATTACAATTTATCAGAGAGAATTATTCAACTCATCTGGAATGTCTTAATTATCTATATTCCATCAAGTGGCCCAATGGCTATGCGTGCAAAAAATGCTCACATGATCAATATTGTAAAGGAAGAACTCTCCATTACAGAAAATGCAAGTCCTGTCACTACGATGAATCTGCCACTTCAGGCACATTATTTCATAAGATAAAGTTTGATTTGGTTATCGCTTTTGAAATGATTTATTGGCTAACACAGAGCAAAAAAGGAATGTCTACTGTTGAGTTAGCAAGTCATTTTGGTATTAACCAGAAGTCAGCCTGGAAATTCAAGAAAAAAATTCAGCTAGCAATGAATGAAAAAGTCAGCCCTCAGTTAAACGGATTGTTAGAAGTGGACGAATTTGTTGTAGGAGGT
>JACMQM010000341.1 GCA_014376985.1 Cytophagaceae bacterium
AGGTTGTGTAGTTTATGCTGCCAATATTGAACGCAAAAACGAAGGTTGGATCAAATTTATTAAAGAGAAAAAATTATCTGATCCGGCTTGGTTCAACGTGATTGACTCGCATACACATACCGATTTCAAAATCACTTATGACATCTACAGCACACCGGTGTTGTACATTTTAGATGAGAACAAAAAAATCATTGCGAAACGCATTACGATAGATCAACTTTCTGATTTTTTAGAGAATTACAATAAGATAAAAAAATAACCGAAAGGGTCGCTGAGTCCAGCGGCACTTTCTTTTTTAAGGATAAGTATTTAATAATAATAATATGAAAAGACTTTACGTATTAGCAGTAATCTTACTGTGTAGCATCAATGCGATGGCTGCAAATTTTTATTGGGTTGGCGGTAATGGTAACTGGTCAGACTTTCAGAACCACTGGGCGTTAAGTTCGGGAGGCAATGTGTTTCAAACGACTGTGCCTAGTGCTTTTGATGATGTGTTTTTCGATGCGAATTCTTTTCCTGGTGCTAATGATTCCCTCATTACATTTGACAATTCAATTGTATATGCGAAAGATATCAGTTTTCAAACAGGGTCTAAATATATCAAACTTAACTTCCAATCTTCCTTTTTACAAATATACGGGTCTGCCAGTTTTACGAATAATGTGCATTTGTCTACAAATGCTGTTATTTACCTCAAAACAACTGTGACTGGAAAACAGCTTACGTTTGGCAATAGCTCCACTTGGCAATACGCCTCACTATATTTTGATGGCATTGGAGGACAATGGAGTATTACAGATCCATCACTGATTGCTCAGTTCATTTATTTATACAATGGAAACATAGACTTTACAGGCAAGAAAGTCAAATGTTTTTACTTTGCCAGTAAGAATACAAATGCCAGAGGACTTAAGTTTGCTAATGCCCGACTTGAAATCGGCCAAATTGAAATTTACACGACTAATCTTTCCTACACGTATGAATTATCTTCTTTCACGGTTAACACTTTTAAGATAACAGGACCGTCTCTGTCGATTGATACCTTGCGTAATATCAAAAGTTCTTCTGATAATGATTACACAAAACTTGACGTCAATGTTTTGAAGCATTTCGGTCAAACAGGATTACAGTTGTCATTAACTGATATTCGTGCAAATAGTACATATATCGATTCATGCAGTCTTGGAATAACAGGACAAGTGGAATTCGCTACAGGTCAGTTGCAGCGGATATCAGCAATATACAGTTTTGGTGTTTTTGTTATAAATACAATAAATATATCAGGTAATGATTGTGCATACCCCATCCGGTGGAATGGAGGAAGTATCAAAAAAACAAGTGGAACATTCATATTCGAATATGCATACATCAGTAGATTATCTGCTTTCGGTGGGGCCAGCTTTATAACAAATAATTCTTTTGACTACGAAGAAAACACAGGAATTACTTTTATTCTTCCACCTGTTAAAACATTTTACTGGGTCGGCAACAGTGGCAATTGGTTAGATCATTCCCACTGGTCTTCTACTTCTGGTGGTCTTAGTGGAGTTTGTATTCCTTCACCGATCGACAAAGTTATTTTCGATAGACATTCTTTTGCGGATATAGATACCATCCTTTGCAATTCATCTTATATGGGAGATGTTGATATGACAGACATACAAGTACCTCTCCGCATCGACGGATACCTTCACATTTCAGGCTCGGCGCATTTATCACCTTTGATTACGTATTCCAATTATTCAACACTTATTTTCACATCCAATACGATAGGTAATACAGTAAATACCAATCGGTCGAAAACAGATAATGTAGATGTTATTTTTAGTGGGAATGGCAGCTGGATCTTAGAAGACTCGCTACACAGCAAAGATATTGAACACCAAAAAGGAGATTTGTATTCACAAGGTTTCAAAATAGTCACTAACAGTCTTAGAATTAACGAGAAGTCGCATCTTGCTAACTCTGTAATTATTGCACAATACATAAGCTCCGGCGCTGTTTTAAGTTTAGAAAATAATCTGGTCATCTTTCCCGAAGATGGAGGAATCATCGCACCTCAGGGATCTTTTGGCAAAATTATCGCCTATAAAGACATTACTCTTTCACTCGCATCTATACAGCACCTTAATGCCTATGCAAATATTGATTTTACCTATGAAAGACCTTTTATAAAAATAGACACCATGATTATTCAGCAAGGTGTTAATGTTACATTTTATGATGGATTTGTGCTTGAATTGGACAGTATAGAAATTATAACCAATGCCAATGCCTGCGAAAGAGCGACACTATTTAAACCCACACCAGGAATTATACCAGCTGTCATAAAAAAGACATCCGGTAATCTTATTCTTAAATACGCCTCTTTGTATAATATACATACAGAAGGAGTTGGCGCTTTCACAGCCGATCACTCTATAGATCTGGGAAATAACCTGGGATGGCAATTCACTCAACCGGTCCAACCTTTAACTTTTTACTGGATCAATGATGGAGGAAGTTGGGAAGATGCAGAGCATTGGTCAAATAGTTCCGGAGGACCTTCTGCAGGCTGTACTCCCGGAATTCAGGATCAAATTGTATTTGATGGTGCTTCTTTTTCTTTACCGAATCAGTTAATAACGAAAGAAACCAATACTCTTCAAAGTTCAGGAGTTTATGTTTCAGATGATATTGCAACGGGAACAGCCATGACTATAGAGAAATGGGAGATGTATGGAAATCTTCATTTGTCTAAAAAACTTATTACGGTTAGAAATGAAATAACAATGAGGGGTAAAAAAACTTCCCTTTATTCAGGTGGTAAAGAATTAGGAGTATTGACTATTCTTTCAGATACACTTACTATTCTCGATGATACAAAGTTTGATGCCGTTATTCATTCCAGGGGATATCTTTCTTTTGAAAACAGAAACATTAAGATGTATAGAATGTTTTCTTACAATAATTATCCAGGACCTGCTACCATCAATATTAAAAATAGTTTACTGGAATTACGTTCCTTAGATTTTGAAACTTCAAATATGACAATCCTCGCGGAGGGATCAACTATACGAGTGCTTGTGTCTGATGGATATGACAATCCAGCTTTGAAAATAGTAAACTCGCTTTTCCCCGTCCCGGCCAGGCAATATTTAAATATCATTGAAGTTAAAAAAGAGACTGATTTAACTTTTGATTTTACTGGTACATTTGGCATTCAACTTTGGGGAGCTGATGCCGTACATGTTACCATTGATTCTATTCTTGCTCCTATATCTTTCAATTTATTTGATTCAAAAATCAATGAAATATACTCTAAGGCTCCTCTGGAAATTCACTCCTTTGCAGGCGGTACAATAGATATGATACAATCATACAATGATATCTTGTTTGAAGGAAATACAAAAATAGGTTATCTTAAATTATCTCCCGGCGTGAGATGTACTATTACCTCAGCTGATACATTATACCTGACGCAATACCTGGATGCTGTTGGAAATTCATCATCCCCAATTTCAATCGAATCTTCTAACAATGGAGCGCAAGGTTATATCCATTGCTTTTCAGGGACCATTTGTTGTGCATACCTGAGTGTGTCCAATACAAAAGCAATGGGAGGAGCCTCTTATTATGCAGGCCCATCCAGCACAAATATATTTAACAATGCAGGATGGGACTTTAGTTCTACTTGTGATTTATTTACGATACAAGCTCAGTTACCGGGTTGTCCAGGAAAAGATGTCGTATTAAAAAATATTCACCCTTCAAACATTATAGGATATCTATGGACAGGTCCAAATAGTTATACAAGTAACCAGGAAGACGTTATCGTAAGTCCTCTGAATAAAACTACAGAAGGATTGTACACTTTATATGCCGGTGGTCAATACCGTAAAATAATTGTAGAGCAGGAAATTTCTCCTGACACAACCATTGATAAAATCGCAGTGCAAAACTATTATGTACTTTACTTCAAAAATGCCTCCGTGCAAAATAGTGATTATAGTACGAGATGGTTTAAAGATGGAATTGAACAGAATGCTCCCCAAAAAACTGCTCTTGAAACCTCTGGTACTGGCTCCTATTATGGAATCTTTACAAGTCCCGCAGGCTGCGTTTACACAAGTAATACAATAATAATAACACAGAATCCCGGAGAAGAGTCACTATATCCTCCCTATAGCTTGTCTGCCGTGATCAATAGTCAAAACAGACCTCAACTAACCTGGAACGACATTAATACTTCAGAAGATGGCTTCAGGATTTATCGGTCTACTCAACCTGATAATGGCTTTGTATCTGTAGGAACTGGAAACATATATACACCTTTTCAAGATCTTACCAATCTGTCTGCGGGCACTTACTATTATAAAGTAGTCGCCTATAAAAATGTATTGGAATCGGACTTTTCTAATGTAGCTAGTATTACATTGACTGTTCTTGCAATTCATCAGGCCAATACACAAAATAATGTTCTTATTAAACCTGTACCTGTAGAAGATATACTAACAGTTGAATGTCCTAATCTATTGACACATATCACTATTTATGATCAATTGGGTATTGTACACCTGGATAAACAAGTAGAGACTGAAAATACGATACAAGTAAATGTTGAATACCTTAACCAAGGTATTTATATCATTAAAATTCAAACTGTATCCGGAGAATCTTATATGCGTTTTTCGAAATAACCCGAGGCTTCATTCTATGAAAAAATTCTTAATCAGAAACAAAAAGACCATAATACGACTGCAATGGATTTTACTGATCTGTGTTTTAATTCCACTTGTGTTTGTGATTGCTGCCAACTATACCATTGAAAAAGCCACCGATGATTTTGTATACAACGACACCACAAGCATACCTTACAGCAAAACCGGATTGCTATTAGGTACTGCCAAACATTTAAAAAGCGGATACATCAACCATTATTATCAAAATAGAATTACAGCAGCAGTTGCTTTATACAAGGCAAAAAAGATTGAGTTCATTGTAATCAGCGGCGATAATGGAAAGGAAACTTACAATGAGCCGGAAGACATGATGAACGATCTCGTGAGGCTAGGCGTTCCGATGGATAAAATTTTTCTA
>JACMQM010000342.1 GCA_014376985.1 Cytophagaceae bacterium
AATAGGCTTCTGAATTCATGCTCTGCCATCCAATGCGTAGAACATTGTTTGCCTTTTAGCAAACCGGTGGAAGCCATTAAAAATGCACCGACACAAAGACTGGCTAATTCTGCTCCTTCTTTGTATTGTTGCACCATCCATGGAACAAAATTAGCATTCTCCTGAATAACTTTTTTCATGTCACCATTAGTAGCGGGTATGATGATAAGATCCGTTTTAGGAAAATCGTTGACTTCAAGGTCCGGCACAACAGTGAAAAATTGGCTGTATTGCTGGGGTTCTTTGGTTAGACCAATGAGTTGTACTTTAAACAGGGGTGCTTTGCCCATGCCAAGAAGAAAATCATTGACTTTGGTAAAGGCGATATACGATCCTTCTATGGTACCTAGTGCAACTGCGCCTATTGGAACGAGAATAGAGATGTGTTTCATGGCTCAAATCTATGACAATTGTTTGTCGCAATCAACCCCTAACAGAGTCGTTTTTACACCCTTTAAATTTAAGATTAAGACAATATCTTTGAATCGATCAAACTATATTACTGTGAATTTTAAAACGATTCACCAATCTGTAACAATAGATGCATCAAAAGAAAAGTCTGGAGTGTGTTATTCGAAGATAAATACATATGCCAGTGATATGCAGAGTTTAGTCCCGGATCTCACGCCGTGACAGACTGGAAGGAAAGAAACAAAGCATTGTTTATTGATCACAATGGCGATGGTTTATTGGGTAAAATCATTCTGAATAAGCCTTACGAAAAGCTATCTGTAGAATATTATGGAGAGGTAATAAAAGGGAAAGAAGATTTTGACAGTCCGGGCGCACAATCTGTTAAAGGGGGATTGGAGACTTATACCTTGGTCGAAGAAAAAGGTATAACTCTTTTGACTATTGCCGGCGATATGAGTTCTGATTATTTTGATTTTATGTTTGCAGCGTGGACACGTGCTTTGCAAAAGGTGAAAGAATTGGCGGAAAGCAATTGATCATTTATTATATAAATAAAAAAGTATCATTATGAGTATATTCATTACCATTCCTCTTGTTTTAGTTGCGATCATCGCTTTGTTCTTAATTGCCGGTTTATTTATAAAGAAAGAGTATAGCATTGAACGGGTTGTTTTTATTGGTCAACCCAAAAAAAAAGTATTTGAGTTCATCAAAATTCTGAATAATCAGGATCACTATAATAAATGGTGGATGGATGATCCACAGCCAAAGAAAACACTTAAAGGTATAGACGGTACGGTAGGTTTTATTACGGCATGGGACAATGGAGGTCAGCAGAAAGGAGAACAAGAAATAAAAAAATAACAGAGGGACAACGCATTGGTTTTAAACTTCGTTTTGAAAAACCGTTTAAAAACATTGTCGATACATTCATGGAAACGGCTGCTGTTGCAGAAGGTACAAAACTCAGTTGGGGATTCAGCGGTAAGAATAAATATCCTATGAATGCTATTTATAAAGTATTTAATCTGGAGAAAAAATTAGGAGACGATATGTCTGAGGGATTAAACAGGTTGAAGAAAGTGTTGCAGGAAAAGTAAACGCATTTGCGTTAGGGATTGAGCCAGTGTTTAATCCGCCGAAAAGGCGCAGAGTGACGAAAGCCAGGCCCGCAGGGCAACGCACCACTTATTTTCATGCATATAATTAGTTAATCATATTATTCATTTTAAACAAACAAATCTATGAAACCCAAAACAATTAATATTTCATACTGGATCTTCACTATACTCTTCTGTGCCGCTATGCTCATGGATGGCATCGCCGGACTGATGCGTGTTCAAGACGGTAAAGAAGGTCTGGCTCATTTGGGTTATCCGGAATACTTGCTGAGTATTGTCGGTATAGCCAAAGTGTTGGGTGTGTTGGCTATTCTTCAAACAAAGTTCAAAGTGATTAAAGAATGGGCCTATGCCGGTTTTACCATCAATTTTATTGGAGCTTCACTTTCTCATTTATTTGTTGGGGACTCTATCGGTATGTTCTTTATGCCGCTTGTTGTATTAGCATTTATGTTTGCATCGTATTACTTATGGAAACAAAAAGAGTCGTTAGTCTAAGCCCTTCAGCTTATGCAGGCTTAAAGCGTGTGGAAGTATTCAAGACGAATGTAGAAAGGGAAGAAGATGCCCATTATTTGCTGTTGCTTCTTTTTCATCGTTTCCCAAGTTTTGATGTTCATTTTGATCTGGAAGATTGCGATCATATTTTAAGAATAGAAGGAGGTATGATCTCTAATGATCTGATCATTTCTTTCTTATCAGGCTATGGTTATGAATGTGTAGCATTGGTATAAGTAAAGCCTGCCCCTAAATCCCCAGGACTAGAGTTAGGCATTAAATAAAATTTTTTAGAGCAATAAAAGAACAAGAAAATAAAGGAGTAATACGAATGCATTTTGCTGAACAGTCCCCTTTAGGGGATTTAGTAGCAAGACCGACAGTATAAAAAATAGAATTATTACTAACAACTATTTTTCATGGCAAGAGTAAACACCTACCTCAACTTTCCTCGTCAAACAGAGGAAGCGTTTAATTTTTACAAATTTGTTTTCTGCGGAGAATTCGGTGGCAATGGCATCATGCGTTTCGGAGATATTCCTCCTTCCGATGAAATGCCTCCACTGGCGGAAGCAGATAGAAAATTGATCATGCACATTGAACTGCCTATCATTGGTGGTCATTCTCTAATGGGAACGGATGCTCCCGAATCGATGGGCTTTAAAGTCAATTTTGGGAATAATATGTACATCAGTCTGGAACCAGATACACGTGAGGAAACGAAAAAACTTTTCGATGCGCTTTCTGCCGGCGGAAAGGTAGAAATGAATTTGGATGATATGTTCTGGGGAGCTTATTACGGAAGTTGTACCGATAAATTTGGTGTACAATGGATGTTCAATTGTACAGCTAAAAAATAGTTAATGAGTTGTGAGTTGTTAGTTGTGAAAACTAACAACTAACAACTCATTAACTAAAAAATAAGTGTCATAATAGAATGCGGAAGGCTCACTGCTTCTGCTGCCTGTCCATCCAACCACAAACGATAAGGTAATTTTTGATCAGAGGTGTTCATCACCACTACCGTTGTTTTACCATCCGGTCTTAAGAAAGCAGTAGTCTGCAAAACGTCTCTGTTTGATGAAGCCGCAATGCGTTTTGACCCCGCAGGAATAAACTTAGAAAAATGTCCGATGTAATAATAGCTATTCGTATAGTACAGCTTGCCTGCTTGTGTGTCGGCATGTATTGGAGCAAAGCAGAAGTTGCCGACGTGATTGGGTCCTCCAGTGTCGTCTAACAAGATGTTCCAGTCTGTCCAGGCAATGGTGCCGCAATTGAAATCGTTCACCATAGAATAGCCGTAGCGTTCGCCTAATCTCCATTCATTGATTTTATCCAGCTTGAAATTCTCCACACAGCCTTCTGTGAAGATTAATTTTTTATCCGGAAAAGTTTCCGCTACACGTTTCAGGTTTTCAAATTGCATGTTGCTGCCTGTCCATGTTTCGTACCAGTGGTAACCGATACCGTAAATGTATTTGGCTGTTGCCGCATCGTTCAGGTAGGTACTGGCTCTTTGATAGACTAAATCTCTGTTGTGATCCCAGGCGATCAATTTTTTAGAAGACAAACCTGCTTTCTCTAAAGTAGGTCCCATGTAATCACGGATGAAGTCACGCTCTTCTTCTGCGGTATAAATACAAGACTCCCAGATTTGTTTGGCCATCGGTTCGTTTTGAACGGTTAATCCCCATACCGGTATGCCTTCTTTTTCCAATGTATTGATGTATTTGACAAAGTAATTGGCCCAGCTCTGACGGTATTCAGGAAGCAGCTTGCCTCCTTGCAACATATCTTTATTGCTTTTCATCCATGCCGGAGGACTCCAGGGTGAAACATACAGTGTCAGTTTACCACCTGCAGCAGCCATGGCTTGTTTGATCAATGGCAGTTTGTATTTACGGTCGTGTGCAATGTTGAAGCTTTTGAGGTCTTTGTCGTTTTCTTCCACGTAAGCATACATATCACTGGAGAAATCGCAGCTGTTCATATTGGTTCGTCCAAGGGTATAGCCAATTCCTTCTTTAGGATCGTAATAAGCCTTTATGAATTCTTGTTGTTTATTCAAAGGAAGCTTGGCAAACGTTTCCGCTGCAGCGTCTGTTAAGGCTCCGCCTATACCTACCATCGTTTGAAACGTATGTGAGGGATCAATAAATACGCAAACTTCAGTTTCCTGAGGCTGTCCAAAGGCGGCAAAATGCAAGGTATCTGTTGCACGCAGTCTAAGGTCTGTATCTTTAGCGGTAGTGTAGGTGATAATTTTTCTTTCTTTAAGAGAGGGGGTTTTCTGTTGAGCAAAAGAGGGAATGGTCAAGAGAGAAGAAAAGAAAAAAGCGGTGAGTGCAAATCTTGTAATCATCACGAAAGATAGGGCAATCCACTAAAATAATCAACGGCAGGAATGTTTTTTTTAACAAAGAATTTTATGTCTTATACTAAAGGAATTCGGAATAATTGATTGTATGTAGAATGAACTACTGATTCTTTTATCGTGTGATTTGTCGCCTGCATAACTCCATTTTAAAAAATCGATTTAAACAACATGCGTTTTAATCACCCTCGTAAAACCTGTTTTTTATTCAAACATAAATACTTGAAGTAGGAAAAAGATAAGTGTTTTTACGTTTAAGCAACAAAGATAAAATCTTCTTTAAATGCTTAAACAGTTAATTTCTCTTGTGTATAAGTCTTAGAGGATCGATGAAAAGAATAGATTTCAGGAATACCAGTCAGTAGTTCCCGATTCGGAATATCTTCATCGGAAATGTGTTCCAGCTTTTTTATAATGGTACGAAGACTATTTCCGTGGGCCACAATCAGTACATTTTTACCGGCCATCAATTGCGCTTCGATTTCTTTGGTGAAGTAAGGAATAGCTCGGGCCTCTGTATCTTTCAAACTTTCTCCATGGGGAGGTTGTACCGCATAGCTGCGTCTCCACAAATTGAATTGTTCTTCGCCATATTGTTTTAAAATATCTCCTTTATTTAATCCTTGCAAATCACCGTACATGCGTTCGTTTAATGCGGCATCTTTGTATACGGGAATTTCGGTTTCACCTATAGCCTTGAGAATAATCGTTAAAGATTCCTGTGCCCTTTTTAAGATAGAGGTATAAGCCACATCAAAATGAAACCGTTTCAACTGTTCACCTGCTCTCTGCGCTTCTTGTCTGCCAAGGTCTGTCAGATCGACATCGACGTTACCGGTAAAGCGGTTTTCTAAATTGTACTGAGACTGGCCGTGTCTGACCATGACCAGCAATGAACTATCCGCAGGAAAGGGTGTGTGTTCCATAAATTTATTGATGTAAAGGAATTCCGTTGAGGTCTGTCGTTAAAATTTCACTCATGTAATCTAAGAAAGGTCTCATGTCGTGAAAGGTTTGTGCTACTTTTTTGTGAAAGGAGGAGTGCAATACTTCTTCGTCAGTAAAATCGTGTCGTATAGTAAGTTGTTTGTAACGTAATAACTCGATTGCCGGATGATCAGCCGTATAGCCTCTCGGTGCAGTCTTTACTTG
>JACMQM010000343.1 GCA_014376985.1 Cytophagaceae bacterium
AGGAGGAGGAATCATTCCATTCAACGTAGTAAATTTTTCCGGCGCAGGTGCAGATAAAATGGCCTTTATGATTTTAGTCTTATGTTATGCCTACATTATTTTTTACGCAGTCAAAGGGGCTAGTTTTGTACGCAATGAAGATTTTGAGCAGTCTACTTTACGGGCGATGAAGCCATCGAAGTAAAAATAACTGTTTACTACTATTCAACTTTCTAACCCCTAATCCCCTGAAGTGGACATATCAAGCGTGAAAAAATACTCTCACTTCACTCTTCGCTCTGTTTCTACGCTCTCTTTTTGTGCGGTGGGCGTCCAGGAAAAGAGCGAACCTTAGAGAACATTCAAAAGAATTAACTTCGTGCCTTAGAAAGAACTAGTATGTTCTTCAAGGTTGCTTTTGGTGGCTCCCTTTTCTTTTGTTACTTTTCTTTTGGGAGAGCAAAAGAAAAGTAAGAGGCTTGGGTGAATAACAAAGAGGTTAATTATATATCAACCTAGAGCGAGACGCTTGCACCAGCGTAATAAAAACTAATATCGAAAAGCTGCCTAATTATTATTCGCAAATATCTTAATCTTCCTAGAGTTATATGCGAGAATCACAAAGCTTCCTGATATCATAGAAGTCATTACAAAGGCATCGTTCCATTGTTTAAAGATCAAGTATCCGATCAGGAAGAGAATACCATACGTCATGGTGACAGAAGACATCCAGCATAACAACAAAGGTCCTATGTTCTCAGATTTTTCTGAGATGTTCATTGATTTTTTTACAGGATCCCAAGCGCCATCTGGTTTTACTTTATTGTAAAACTTTTGCAAAACTTCCATACTTACCGGTTTCGTTAAGTACATCACCGAGATCCAACAAACGGTAGTTACTCCTACGGTTAGGAAGAAACTATTGGGAAATTCCCAACCTAAAACATAATTGGATACTACGTACATGATCAGTGGAACGATGACAGCCGTGAGTTCTGCCCAGGCATTGAGACGCCACCAGTACCAACGAAGAATAAGCACCAATCCTAATCCTGCTCCGCATTCTAAAACAAGGAACCATACTTTTTCGATGGAAGTAATGAAAGGAGAAATAGTTAATGCAGCAATCATGATAACGGCAAAAGAAAGTCTGGTTACCCATCCAATCTGTTTAGCATTTGCTGTTGGATTAATAAATCGTTTGTATAAATCGTGGACAAGATAACTTGTTCCCCAGTTCAATTGACTGGAAACCGTATTCATGTAAGCAATAAAAAAAGCAGTGATCAACAATCCCTTCAAACCATTTGGAAGGTAATCACGCATTGCCATGACATAACCCAACTTCTTATCATCTACGCCCAACTGAGGATATAGAATTATCGCAGACAAACCTACAATGATCCATGGCCATGGCCTGAAACAATAATTCACCACTTGAAAAAACAACGTAGCCGCAATAGCATGCTGTTGATTCTTCGTACGGCGTATACGTTGTGCTACGTAACCACCACCACCCGGATCATTACCAGGATACCAGCTCGCCCACCACATCACACCGATGTAGGCTAAGAAAGAGCCCACAGATAAAGCCACTGTTTTCGCTGCGCCTCCAATACCTTCTGATTTAAAATCGCTTAAAGAAGGAAAGAAACCCAGTGCAGAATCAGGCAACTTTGCTTTCAATCCATCGATCCCTCCTACTTCCGGAGCATCCAATACATAGAGAGAGAGTGCGATTGTCGTGACCATTGCCACAAAGAATTGTATAAAATCTGTAACTGCTAATCCCAACGCACTGGCCAAACTAGAGTATAGTACGGTAAAGACCATGGCTCCTGCAGAATAAAGTAATGCTTCATGCGTAGTGAGGTCAAAGAAAACCTGAAGGATAGCTACTAAAGCGATATTCACCCAGCCAATCACTAATGCATTCATGAATATGCCTAAGTAAATCGAACGGAAGCCTCTTAAGAAAGCCGCGCCTTTACCGGAGTAGCGAAGTTCTATCAATTCAAGATCGGTTACTAAATCGGCACGGTACCATAATTTTGAGAAAAAGAAAGTCGTCAACATCCCTCCTGCCAGGAAGTTCCACCACATCCAGTTGCCTGCAATTCCTCCTTTGTTGTTCACCAATTCAGTAATGGCCAAAGGGGTATCGGCAGCAAAGGTGGTTGCAATTAGAGAAACACCTGCGAGCCACCAGGGGAAATTTTTACCAGAAATAAAAAATGCTTCAATGCTGCTGCTTCCAGTTTTCCTGTAAAATAAACCAATGGATAACATCACTAGCAAGTAGCCAATAATGATTCCATAATCCCATAGGGTTAAACTTTCCATAATACAGCATATAGTCTATGAGACAAGGTAATAAGTTATGGGGGTATGGACAACAGATGTGGGGAAAAAAGACAGAGCGTAGAGGGGATATGCCTCGCTCTAAGCTCTGTTTCTACGCTCTTATTTTAGAACGTCCAAACTATCCAATTCCTTAGCCGTTACGCTCGGAGGAAAACTATTGTGTCTGATTTTATACATCACAAAATCAGCGGTCTTCAATGCCTGTTCCTTCGTTTTAAAACCTTTCTTCCCTTGTATTCCCGGAACGTTCGCTTGATTGATGGTTTTCTTTCCATCAATAGAAATCGAATATCCCCAACCCAAATTACCATTTTCATACGCTTCTGCAGTCAGCTCTTTCCCGTTAAATGGATTTGCAGCCGAATCCGTCGGATGAGACGGTTCATGACTCGTGGCATGGTACTCGAAGGTGGAGCTATCTGCTACTTCTGCTTGTTCCACTTTTACTTCGGAGGTGCAGGAGGATAATAAAAATAGAGCGGAGAAAAGTAGATGGTAATTTTTCATAAGATTATTCATTAGGAGTCATTAAAGAAATATCTCTAATAAGTTACTGTTTTATTTTTGAAGGACAACGATAGTTATAACATTGTGGGCGTGCCCCTGCGGGTCGGGCTATCCGTTACAAGTCCTCGCTCGAATCAATTCTGGATACATTAACCATCATAGAGCCTCACTGCGGGCTTTCCACTTCTATCCCTCACGCGAACATCTTACAAACAAAAAGAGGTCACCGTTTCCAGCAACCTCTCTTCTATTTTATTCTAACGACTAACGTCTATGTCTAACGACTAATATTTCCAACGTACAAAAGCTTCCATCGCCGCGTACTCAGACAAACCTAGCTTGTTGTACAACTCAGCCGTTTCGTTGTTACGATCTTCTGCGCGTTGCCAGAACTCACGGGAATCAGAACCCTGGAATACTACTCCGTCTTTTTGAGACTGGTGTTTGAAGATTCCATAACGTTTCTGCAACACTTGAGTAGGACTCATCGGTACAGCCATTTCGATTTCATGGATATCCCACTCCGCCCAGGCACCACGGTATAGCCATACCCAGCAGTCTTTCATGTAGTCTTTGTCTTTTAAACGGTTTACCGCTGCGAAGATCCCATCCAGACATACTTTGTGTGTACCGTGTGGATCGGCAAGGTCACCGGCAGCAAAGATTTGATGCGGTTTAATTTTGTCGATCAGATCAGCAATGATTTGAATGTCTTCTTCACCGATTGGCTTTTTTTCTACCTGTCCTGTTTCGTAGAACGGAAGGTTCATGAAGTGTGCGTTCTCATCCGGCAAGCCTACGTAACGGCAAGTGGCTTTCGCTTCACCTTTACGAATCATTCCTTTGATCTGACGTACTTCATCGGTGTCTTTATCGCTGCTTTTCTTTTTGCCTTTCAAAAAGTCTTTTACTTTTATGAAAATGCCGTCAGCAGGTTTGTTATCTAAACTAAATTTTTGATTGTAATCGCTTACGAAGTCCGCGAAACGATATGCCTCATCATCCGCCACGGCGATGTTACCGGAGGTTTGGTAACCGATATGAACATCGTGCCCTTGTTCGTGCAAACGAATGAATGTACCACCCATAGAGATGATGTCATCATCCGGATGTGGAGAGAAAATGATCACTCTTTTTTTCTCAGGTGTTGCTCTTTCCGGACGTGTAGAATCTTCTGCACCCGGCTTGCCACCTGGCCATCCGGTAATGGTATGTTGCAATTGATTGAATACGCTGATGTTCACAGTATGTGCCGGGCCGTGTGTAGCCAGCAAATCACTCATACCGTTTTCATTGTAATCGTCATCCGTTAATTTTAGAATTGGTTTCTTTTCTTTCTGAGCCAGACGGGTAACGGCTTTCTTTACATTGAAGTTTGTCCACTCTACTGTATCTACTTCCCAAGGGGTATCAATACGCGTCAATTTAGAAGCAGCGCCTTCATCCAGGATAAATACAGCATTTGGGTGTTGTTGCAAATAAGAAGCAGGTACACGTTCTGTTACCGTACCTTCTACTGCTTTTTTCACCACACCAGCTTTGCCTTCCATCCAGGCCAGCAAGATCACACGCTTTGCAGACATGATGGCGCTTACACCCAATGTAATGGCTTTTGTTGGTACGTTTGCCAAACCGAAG
>JACMQM010000344.1 GCA_014376985.1 Cytophagaceae bacterium
ATCCTCAATGCTTTGTGATACATTTAATGCTGTTGCAAGCCCATTAGCTGATCCTAAAGGAAGTATTCCTAAAGGGATATCCATATTTAATATGTTTCGAACAACGAGTTGGATTGTACCATCACCACCTCCAGCAATTACCCGATCAGGTTTGTATTCCTTAATTTGGGTACTTAATGCCTCATCATCTTTATAGCCAGTAGTGTATAGGAATTTGAAATCAAATCCTTTCTCTGCAGCCGCTTTATGAATGCTAAGAATAGCTTCATCGTTGCTTTTTGCTCCGGATATTGGATTGATTACGAACAGTATTTTCATAGAACAAGAGCTGTTAAAATTATCTGCTCTTGTTCTAAGTTAGAATTATTGTGCCAGCAAAATGAAATTAAATTTCATTAAAAATAGTACTAGATGATTCTGTGTATGCCGATAAATATTTTACAAGTCTGTTGTTTTTTGCAAAACCAATGCTGTTCTATTGGTTAAATATAAGCTTAATTCCTTCCTGTCATTTGTGATATAATGAAGTCCATCATCGATTCGATTAAATCCCCCATATTCAGGACTGTCACTATTCATAATGATTTGATATGAACCAGCTTCAGGAATGGCGAAACGATAATCTACGATAGAGTTGTTCACGCTAAAATTAAATACGAAAATCAAATTAGCCCTCTCATAGATAATCACTTTGTTGGCAGTGTCCATGTTCAGTTGTTGAACACCTTCTGCATTTAACAAATGACTCTTGCGTACAATCTTCAACATAGATTCATCAAAGCGAGCAAGGTACTGGTATTTTAATCTGTTGTTATCTACTAATGACCATTGTCTGCGTGCATGTTTATAACTCCAATCGTTTCCTTCTCTAGGAAAATCAATCCATTCAGGATGTCCAAATTCATTTCCCATAAAGTTGAGATAGCCTTCGCCACCTAAAGAAAGGGTGAGAATGCGAAGCATTTTGTGCACTGACACACCTCTGTCGATAATAGCACTCTCTTCACCCACCATCATGTGGTCGTACATCTCCTTATCCATGAGACGAAAGGCGAGTGTCTTGTCTCCGACTAAAGCTTGATCATGTGATTCTGTATAGGCAATCGTTTTTTCTTTATAACGACGATTTACCAGCATGTTCCACATTTCCCATATGTCCCAGTCTTCATCGCGTTTTTCTTTTATGATTTTGATCCAATAATCAGGTATACCCATACCTAATCTAAAATCAAATCCTAATCCTCCTTCTGAAGGCTTACGAGATAATCCAGGCATACCACTGACATCTTCTGCAATGCTGATGTTGCGTTTGTTCATGTCGTGTGTCAACTCGTTTGCCAATTGCAAATAAGTGACGGCATCCCAATCGATACCATGATAGTATTTATCATAATGGTCAAATGTTTCGTACATGCCATGATTTAAATAAAGCATGGATGTGACACCGTCAAAACGAAATCCATCAAAATGAAATTCCTCTAACCAATATCTTATGTTGGAAAGTAAAAAACGTTTTACTTCCATCTTACCATAATCGAATATTTTTGAATCCCAATGGTCATGATTGCCTCTACTTCCTCCATGAAAATATTGGTGGTCGCTTCCATCAAATTCATTTAACCCTTCTGTAATGTTTTTCACGGCATGTGAATGAACAATATCAATGATGACCCCTAAGCCATACTTATGCGCGCGATCCACTAAATATTTCAAATCTTCTGGAGTTCCAAAACGCGAAGTAGGAGCGAAGAAATTAGAGACGTGGTAACCGAAAGAACCATAATACGGATGTTCCATTACAGCCATAAGCTGTATAGAATTATAACCAGACTGTCTAATTCTTGGAATGAGTTTGTCAGCAAATTCACGATAAGTGCCTACACCTTCTTTTTCCTGAGCCATGCCGACATGCACTTCGTAAATGATGGGTTCCTGAGAACGTTTAAATACAAAATCTCTGTCTGTCCATTCAAACGGTTTAGGAGGAAACCACAATTGTCCACTAAAATCATAAGTGATCGGATCTTGAATCACTCTTGTTATGTAGGCAGGAATGCGATCTTTGGCTCCGTTGATTGAAACCACATGCACTTTTATGCGGCTTTTGTGTGTAAAGCTTTTGTGGTATTGTTCGTAAGGCAGAAAAATTTCCCAGTATCCTTGTTCATTCCTGTACATAGGATGAGCGTTGTGATCCCAATCGTTAAAATCTCCAATGAGGCACAATCTGGTTGCTTCAGGAGCCCATTCCCGATAATACCATCCCTTTTTTTCCTGGTCGAAGTTGACCCCAAAGTATTTATGTGCAGTGCTGAATTCCGCTAATCCACCTGCAATATCTCTAATTTCTTTTTTTGCCTGTTTAAATCTTCTATTTCTAGCTTCAATATCATCTCTATATGTTTCCAACCATGGATCTTCATCAATGATAGCAATAGATTTTCCTTTTTTCATCATGAAAAAATGATTTAAGTATAAAATGTAAATAGTTATACCAAGATAAAGATTTTTACCGTGTGATCTTAGAATAAAGGTGTTTTAATCCTCATTAGCATAGTATATACTACGATGCCTCATCAGACTTCTGCGGAAACTAGCATAGTTAACCCTTCGAACATGTTCTTCTTGGATGATGTTCGTACTTTCTTGTTTGGTTTGAGAAAGTAAATTTTCGAAAGACAAAGGTGATTTAAGATGACGAGTAGACGTCACGTCAAGAGTTCCAGACACGAATGCTGTATAGGTAAACCCTGTTACCAATGCAGCCATAGCAAATCTTAAACACAGATTTTTCATAACAGTTTGGGTTGGTTCTTAGTATTTATACGATTCAATGACTAAAAGTGGTTTGTTTAACCACTTTTTAATACTGTACAGTGCTTTTTTTTGCACTAAACAAATCGTTGTTTCTGAATACACGAACTGTAGCTAAAATAATGCCGATTCCTGTATCGAGCAGGGGAGACTCTTCTATTTCTCCTTCCAATTCCAGACAGAATTGATGCTCAGCTGGTAAAAAAGTTGGACCATATTCTCCATCGTCTTTTTCTGAAGAGTATTTAAAAATAGATATTTTATTCAACAAGAGACAAAACTGATCATCTTCAGAAAGTAAGGAAAATAATTCCTCTTTTGGGGCTGAGATATCATAAAGGTTTTGAATGGATAAAGAGTTAGATTTTTTTTCAAAAAAAGAGCCTTTCATAGAAAAAAAACTTTTGGGTTTTATTGAAAAATAGGGAGAATGAGAAGATGTGTACGAATACCTAAAGCGAGTGTATCTGAAACCTCTATTGCCTCTTTGGTTTGTTCCGAGGGTTATTATAATGGTTACATTTTGATCATTAACAATAATACGATCACTATGAAAGCCTCCATCGATATACTCCGCTCCGATAGAAGCAGCATATGTTTTCCAGGGATTTTTTGCTAAAGAAGAAAGAAATTTCTTGAACATCTAAAAGTAAAATGGTTATAGTACTTCTTCTACGATGACTTCTTCATTTGAGGTGGATAATATTAATTCACGTGTGGTAAGATCTGTTTGAGTAAAAATTAGAGAATATTTATTATCACTCTTTTTAACAAACGATGGGTTTTTTTCATCCAATTCATTTGCATACACCTCAAGATCTAATGTAACCGTTTTATTGTTTGCATTGTTTGTTACTACCAGGCCTACAGAGAAAGGATCCATAGAAGTTGGTTTGTTTCCGACGAGATTGATTTTTATTTCTGGAGTTTCAATTTCACGATGAAACTTTTTAGAACCACAGGCCATCAATAATAAAAAGATCGAGAGGATGCAGGTTATTTTAAAAGCAGGAATAAAGGCAGCGCAGGTCATTTTCATAGCAGTAAAAAAGTAGTTTTTAAAATGAATTTTGAGTATGTTTGAATTAATTCATTATTAATCTGGTTACTACAATATACAAAATAATATTTCATATGAAAAGAAATTGGTATTTCGCCTTAGCCATAGTTTTAGTTTGCGGATTCATTGTTTTGGGGTTTAAACACAAGCCTCAACCGAAGGGAAACAAGGCAGTGCAAGGTAAACCCGCACCTGACTTTAAATTGGAAAATTTAGAAGGTGGTCAAACGAGTTTGAGTGAGCTGAAAGGAAAAGTTGTATACCTAGATATTTGGGCTACTTGGTGCAGGCCTTGTCTGGAGGAGATGAAAAAAGGAAAGAAGCTGAAGGAAGCATTTGTAGGCAATAATGATGTCGTGTTTTTGTATGTGTCTATTGATAAGGAAGCAGAGAAATGGAGAAGCTATGTAAAAAACAACAGTATACATGGCACACACCTTATCTCACGAGAAGGTGCAGAAGAGAAATTATTGGAACGTTATGATGTTCCTTATATCCCAAGATTTGTTTTGATAAATAAGGAAGGAAACATTGTTCAGTATGAAGCAAAAGCTCCTAGCGATGCTTCGATTGAAGCCGATATTAAAGCATTATTGAAATAATCTTTTACAAACAAGAATCCAGCCCTTTAAAAGCTGGATTTATTTTATTAAATGGTTGATTATTAAGATTATAAGTTTTTTTGCTAAAAAAAATAGTAAAAATGTTGTAGTTTTTAAATATGCTAACTAATTTAGCGCAGTGCTAAACGGTTAACATGATGTCTGAAGCAATACCAGGTAAAGTCAAATATTTTAAGTGCATTCGCAATGGAGGCGAACATTTATTGGAGGTACTTTTAATTGCCAATGAAGGAGGTTCATTGCATTATAAAACCAAAGTAGAAAGTTCTCAATCAGTACCGGCATTATTGAAAATGTGGTGCAATGATATGACGATATTGTTAAATCAAAATCTATACGAATGACATTAATCAGCAATAACATAAAAGTGCTGCGTAAAAAAACGGGATTTACTCAGGAGCAATTAGCTACCAAAATAGGCATTAAAAGATCTGTTTTAGGCGCTTATGAGGAGGGTCGCGCAGAACCTGGTTTACAAAATTTATTAAAATTATCTTCTGAACTGGGCATTAGCGTTGATGATTTGATTTCACTTGATTTTGCTGATGAACAAGCACTGGCATATGGTCATACGACCGATATAGAAGGAAAGAAGCTGCGTGTGTTAGCCATTACCGTCAATGCTGATGACAAGGAAGGTATTCAATTGGTGCCGCAAAAAGCAGCAGCAGGTTATTTGAATGGCTATCAGGATCCGGAATACATCTCTGAACTCCCTGTTTTTTTGTTACCAATATTTCAAAATGGGACGTTTAGAGCCTTTGAAATTAAAGGAGACTCTATGTTGCCACTTAACTCCGGTTCTATCATTGTAGGCCAGTATATGGACAATTGGAAGCAAGTAAAAGAAGGGAAGACTTATGTTGTAGTGACACGTCAAGATGGGATTGTATACAAGCGTCTATTAAAAGGTTCGAGCGATCAGTTCATTACTCTCAAATCAGATAATCCAAGTTATCCTACGTATGAATTGCCATTTGATGATATTATGGAAATCTGGGAAGCCAAAGCTTATGTAAGCAAAGACTTTCCCGATCCTGATATGTCCGTTGAGAAACTGGGTGTATTAATGGGGGATATACAAAAGGAATTGCACCAGATGAGAAAGTCTTAATTTCAATTGGGGAATAGGGTATTCATTAGTTTCTGCCAGTTTGCATCGCTTGGTGTTTCGTACCAAAGTCCATCGCCGGGATTGATACATATTTTACCTTCCGGAAGCTTTTTCTTGTAAACTGGAAGTTCTGCTAAATCGGTTTCATAAAACTGTAACAGCAAACGTTGTCCTTCTTCCCAAGTTCTTTCCGCTTTTTTGTTGTTCGTATTGACTTCAAATAAGCGGTCTTTAAAATGCCAAGTGAGTTCTACTGTATTCTCTGTGCTAATATGGACTTTTTTAAGATGAAGAGATAGAGGAGCCTCTATTTTAGCACTTTCAAGGATGGCTTGATAGACCTCTTCCAGCTGGTATTCAATTTTGTTTATAGCCGTGTATTTGATTTCGACTTCATCTGTAGAATGAAGTGAAACAATGTTTCCAATGTTCTCAGTGGGCCTGTCAATACCCCATGTTGAGAGATCGGATAATTGTTTAAAGTAGTCCGACCAGCTTTTACTAAGTGGGCTGTTGATTTCAATATCATCCTGCAAGCTAAAGCCTTCCTCTTCCAATTCCTCTTCAGAAAAATCTTCTCTGTTTAGGAAATGTTTGTTGTACTTTACATGGACTCCCTGGTCTGTAAAATCAAAATGGATTTCCAACTTATAGAGGTAAGGTGGGGGATTAAGTATGTTGGAATAACTTAAAGTATATATTTTCTTTTTATTCATTTTAATTTCATTTTTATTTTAACGAAATTACGTATTATCGTAATCAAATTAGTGTAAACCGTTATGAGTTTTTTGGTTGAAAGTCTACTAGAAAGGCTTGATGAAGAAACTGGAATTTCTTTAGCAAATACAGAAGTAAAGGCTACTTATGCAAATGGTGGAATAGAAATCTACCTATGGAATCAATTACTATTATTAATTGACGAGGTAGAAGAGAATGCCTTGGAGGATGATTCATTTGCAGAAGAGGTTTGGGATATCATTCTGGATGAGTTTTATGATGTAAGAGAAAAGTTAGTAGAACTCAAACTAGCCTCATTAAATGCTGATCATTTACCTGCTTTATCAACGAGTTTGATGGCTCTATTAGAAGCTCAAAAGCTAGACAGTAAGCTCCTTAATATGCTGGACATACTCTTTGAAGATATTAGTTCTGCCGATAAAGATTTTGGTTTACCCAAAGTTGGTGTACGCTTTACCGATTTTGAAGGAGTGAAAGTGATTGTACCGATAGATATTTCAAAGAAACCCTATAATTTTGACCCTGCAAAGATTGCTATAGAATTTGATAAACGTTTTAAATCAAAGGTTTAATCGCTTGAAGATATGATGATAAACGGTCTACTTTTCCGCTGGAGAGGTAGGCTATTTTTTTAGTAAATAAAAACTCCTTTGGATAGATATATTTCCCTAATGTTTTTTTACAATAAGATACAAGGTGGTCAAGCTGTTCTTGCTGAAATGATCCTGTAATAATTAATACCCATTTTTCTCCCCATTTTTCATCTTCAACTTTAAAAGAAGTAAAGGCATTGTCGAGATGATGATCTAGCAAAAAATCCGAGATGCATTCTTCCACTATTTCCAGATTGTATTTGATACCTCCCGAGTTAACCACCCAATCGGCGCGTCCCAGCCATTGAAAGGATTTAGACGATAGTAATTCTACTACATCGTTTGTAGTGAGCGTAAATTGTGGAGCGGAGACATAATGTATCACCAAACAATTTCTTTCGTCTTGCGAAAATTCAAAGCCTTCTAATGCTTCATATGCTAGAGAATGATCGTCTAATGCTCTAATGGCAACGTGTGATGCTGTTTCTGTCATTCCATAGGTATGGAAAAAATGACAAGCGCTTTTTAAATTCATTAAAGAACGTTCCAACGATTGACTAATAGCTGATCCGCCTAATAATAGGATTTCGATTTTTGAAAAAGGATCTTGAATCGCTATTTCTAAAAGTCCACGAACTTGTGCTGGTACCAAAGACGCTAGTTTGATTAATGGCAAAGTATTTAGATTGGTACTATTAAGCTCAGCCGGTGGAATGTAAATCAATTCACACTGGACAACCATTGCGCGTACAATCATCATCATACCTCCCATGAAAGAAGTATTTAATGCCAATAATAAGCAATCTGTAGATTTGATGTTGAATAGTTCAATGGTACGATAAGCGCTTGCAATAAGAAAGGCTTTGGATAGTACAATCGGTTTAGGAAAACCTGTTGATCCAGATGAAAAAAATGTAAAGGAGTCAGCACCTGCATACCATTTATTAATCAACGCAACAGCTGGACGAAAGTTTTCATCGTCTGTGAGATGCGAAAGATCCGGTGGAAAAGAGGTAAATGATAACTTTAACATGCTGATTAAAACTACTAAATAATCAGTTAAATAAACCTACCGTTTTCTAAAATAATCCACAAAAGTAAGCGGTCTCCTGTGTTTTAATGATTTTAGTTTTAAATTGGGAGATATAATACGGGATCGTAAACTCCTTTTGTTTAGTATGATGGAATTATTAGTAATCAGTTGTTTTATAATCGGATATTTAGCTATTGTTTTTGAGCACTCGATTAACATTAATAAAACAGCTTCTGCTTTAGTTACGGGTATTATTTGCTGGACAATTGTTGCTTTAATGGGACCTGCTCAGCATGCTTCTTTCAGTGAATTTCAATCGCAGTTTTCGAATTTGGATTTAACAGAGGCTTATCATCACTTCATTTCTCATTCCTTAGGACATCATCTCAATGAGATTGCGCAAATTATTTTTTTTCTGTTCGGTGCAATGACCATTGTTGAATTGGTAGATGTGCACGGAGGATTTCGAGTGATTACGGATCGCATCACCGTTCAAAAAGCTATCCAGCTTTTGTGGCTGGTGGGAATACTCGCTTTTGTATTATCAGCCATATTGGATAATTTAACTACCACCATTGTGATGGTGGCTTTGTTGCGAAAAATTATTTCAAATTCAGACCAGCGTAAATTATTTGTAGGTGTTGTGATCATAGCAGCGAATGCAGGCGGTGCCTGGTCTCCTATTGGCGATGTGACCACCACTATGTTGTGGATAGGAGGACAGATATCTGCGACTGGTATTATGAAATCGTTGATTATTCCAAGTTTAGTTTGCTTAGTTGCTCCTCTGCTTGTTTTAAGTTATCGATTCAGAACATTAAAGCTCGAATTGTTCCAATCGTCTACACAAGATGACTCAGATAGTTCCGTGTCTGATCGAAACATTATGTTCTTTTCAGGTATACTTGCTTTAGTATTTGTACCTGTGTTTAAGACCGTGACACATTTGCCTCCTATGATGGGCATGATGCTGTCTCTGGGTATAGTCTGGATCATTTCAGAAGTAGTGAACAGTAAAAAGGATGAAGAGCTTAGAAAGCCCCTTTCTGTAGCACATGCTCTTTCTAAAATAGATTCATCCAGTATCTTGTTTTTTTTGGGAATATTATTAGCCATTAGTGCTTTGCAAACAATCGATGTGTTAGCTTCTTTTTCTTCCTGGATGAATGAATTGGTGGGTAATGAAGATGCCATTGTATTTATTATTGGTCTGGCTTCTTCGGTGATTGATAATGTACCATTGGTTGCTGCCTCGATGGGGATGTATGATTTAAATATTTATCCTATGGATCATAAGTTGTGGCAGTTCATGGCATATTGTGCAGGCACAGGCGGTAGTATATTGATTATCGGATCTGCTGCAGGCGTAGCTGCTATGGGAATGGAGAAAATAGATTTTGGTTGGTATCTCAAGAAAATTGGTTTATTGGCTTTTATAGGTTACATAGCAGGAGCTGCTACTTATTTACTTTTATATTCATTGATATAATATATAATTATGATTTTAGGAATTGACATCGGAGGAACATCGGCTAAATTTGGTATCGTATCTCATGAAGGAGAGATTTCTCATTCTAAACGATTTAAAACAGAAGGATGGATTACTAAAGGAGGTTTCATCAATAATCTGGCAGATGAAATAGGGAATTATTTAAAACAATTTCCAGCCATTACAGGCATAGGTATAGGCTGGCCGGGCTTGCTTTCAGGAGATAGAAAGAAAGTAGTTTTACTTCCTAATATACCTTCTGTAAAGGATGAATTAATTGTTCCTTTATTAAACTCCAGATTTCCGGGTATTGTTTTTAAAATTGAGAACGATGCAAAATGTGCCGCATTAGGTGAATATTATTTTGGTGGACATAAAGGATTTGACAACTACATCCTCGTGACACTAGGTACAGGTGTGGGAAGTGGTGTGGTGATGAAAGGTAAATTGTTCATTGGTGTAAGAGGAAACGGAACAGAGATCGGACATATTCTTACACATACAGGTAAAACACTGGAAGAGCAAGTGGGCCTAAAGAACTTAGTTGCTTATGCTAAAGAATTATTAGCGAAAGATGTTTCTTATAAATCTTCTTTGCATACAGTCGAAGATCTCGATCCCAAATCTATACAAGAAGAAGCGGAAAAAGGAGATGAGATTGCTTTAGAAGTCTATAAATACGCGGGACGGTTCTTGGGAGAGACAATGGTTGGTGTAATTCGTACTTTAGATTTAAATAAAATTTTAATTGGTGGTGGGATTTCTCCGGCTATAGAGTTGATTAAGCCGGAAATGTTAGCGAAGCTGAAGAAACATCTCCCTGCTTATTATACAGATGAACTAGAAATCAAACAAGCTACTTTAAGTAACGATGCCGGTTTACTAGGAGCGGCAGCTCTTATTTTGGAAAAGTAAAAATGGCATCTTATAAAGTTTCTTATCAATGGCTTCCCATTGTAAACAAGCACCGATACAGACCTTTGCCTGTATCGGTTGATTTTTTACAGAATGTTTTCGATCTCGTTTTCTTATTGATTTTTGTTTGGTACTGGGATTGGGGGCCGTTACTTGTTGTGCTGTATTATGTGATAGAAACATTGGTCATGTTTTTTTTTACTTCATTAAGATGGTGGAAGACCAAAGCTTTGTTATCTGAAGATCGTATGATACCAACACCTACATTTAAGGCGATTGTAATATTAACCTTGTGTGTTATCATAAGTGCTTTTTCATATGGTCAAATTACAGCGTTAGATGATGTATTGGGTATGGTGATGTTTTTGCCACCTTGGGAGGTCATCTTAGCTGATGATAAACAATTTCTTTTAGGTATTTTGGCCATTGTTTTTCTGCAAAGCGCAGAGTATTACAAATATAATTTGCTGTCGAAAAATAAAGCATTCGATTTGGTTACTGTTATTCTTACTCCGGTACTAAGAATATTTGTTCAGCAATTTTCCGTGATGCTAGGGATTTTTGCAGTGTTTATAGTATCTTTCGTTGATCTGAAAGCTTCATCCATTATGATTGCGTTGATACTAGGCTTAATAAAAATAGTATTTGGTCAATTGCACTTACTCGAAAAAAATAAGGAGCAAAAACTTACAGCCCTTGCTCCTTTATAAATCATCAAAATTGTTTTATTTAAAGGCATCTATACCTGTAATTTCATTCCCAGTAATCAGAAGGTGTATGTCGTGTGTACCTTCGTAGGTAACCACTGATTCAAGGTTCATCATGTGTCGCATAATCGGATATTCTCCCGTGATGCCCATAGCACCTAAGATTTGTCTTGCTGTACGTGCTACATTTAGCGCTAATTCTACATTGTTTCGCTTGGCCATGGAGACCATTCCTGTAGTAGCTTTGCCTTGATTCTTCAGCATTCCTAATCTCCATACCATCAACTGGCCTTTAGTGATTTCTGTTAGCATTTCGGCTAATTTTTTTTGTACCAATTGAAAAGACGCAATAGGTTTATCAAATTGTATACGTTCCAAAGAATACTGTTTGGCTGTTTCATAACAATCAATCGCGGCACCCAAGGCTCCCCAAGCAATGCCGTAACGTGCAGAATCAAGACAACCTAACGGACCGCTCAAACCATCTGCATTCGGAAGTAAATTGGCTTTGGGAACTTTGACATTGTCAAACACTAACTCACCGGTTATACTGGCTCTTAACGACCATTTATTATGAATTTCAGGAGTAGAAAATCCTTCCATACCTCTTTCTACTATCAAACCTTTAATTCTTCCGGCTTCATTTTTTGCCCATACCACAGCAATATCTGCCAGAGGAGAGTTAGTGATCCAAAGCTTGCTACCATTCAGTAAGAAATGATCGCCCTGATCTGTAATTTTGGTTGTCATACCGTTGGGATTAGAACCATGATCTGGTTCTGTTAGTCCAAAGCAGCCGAGCATTTCTCCCGAAGCCAATTTCGGAAGGTATTTTTTCTTTTGTTCTTCTGAGCCGTATTGATAGATCGGATGCATGACCAATGATCCCTGAACAGAAGCGAGCGAGCGCATTCCTGAATCTCCTCGTTCGATCTCTTGCATCATGATGCCATAAGAGATGTAATCCAATCCTCCTCCTCCGTATGATTCAGGTACAGTCGGCCCAAATACCCCTAAGTTTCCAAAGGCTTTGATCATCTCTGTTGGAAAATGATTTTCTTGTGCACATTTTTCAATGATAGGCCGTATAGATTGATTGACAAACTCTCTGACGCTCTGCCTGATCAACTTATGCTCATCCGATAAGAGATCGTCTATCGCGTAATAATCAGGACTATCAAATTGTTGTTGTTTCATACCTTGTATATCTAGGTGATATTATTAAATTTAGTGTTGAAAGTTCAAGAAATACTCTCCTGGGTATAGATACGAAAAATTACAGAATATGGTGCCTTCCGATCCCGAAAATAAAACCAACGAAATACTGGCTTCCCTTCATGAAAGATATGAATCTGACGGACAGGATTTAAATACTCACCTGACCGGTTTGTTGTATGCGAAGTACGTTAACTATTGGGATTATATCCGGTTAGATACCTTGTTGTCGCTTCAAAAACCACGCACAGATTTTCCTGATGAAATGGTGTTTATTGTTTACCATCAAATCACAGAGTTATATTTCAAGTTGATTTTACACGAACTCAATTTGTTGCAAGTACAAGAAACTGTTTCTGTAGATTTTTTTAAGCAACGTATTCAACGGTTGAACTGGTGTTTCGGTCAAATGATTGAATCATTTGACATCATTTCTGTAGGATTGGAGCAAGAGCAGTTTTTGAAATTCAGAGCGGCATTATCACCGGCTAGCGGTTTCCAATCGGTCCAATACCGAATGGTTGAGCTGGCTTCTACCGACATGATTAATTTAGTTCATCCTAACGACAGAGAGATTTTAGGAGATGATGATTATATCACAACAGAAGAAATGTTTGAGAAAATTTACTGGAAGAAGGGTGCAGTGGATGCAGCGACTGGTAAAAAAACATTAACATTAAAAGCATTTGAACAAGAATACGATAAGATGTTGCTGAGAGTCGCAGAAGATCATCGTACCAAGAACCTATGGTCAGTTTACCGCAGGCTTTCTTTTGATGACCAAACGCAAAAGTCTTTGGTAGACGAGATGAAAAAGTATGACATGTATGCTAATTTATTTTGGCCTTTGACTCACTTTAAACATGCTATTCATCATTTGATCAAGAACAAAGATGAAGCCAACGCTACTGGAGGAACGAATTGGAGACAATACCTTCCACCTCGTTTTCAAAAAAGAATTTTCTTTAATGAATTGTGGACGGCAGAAGAAATAGAAAACTGGGGTAGAAGTTGGGTTGAAAAGGAAGTGTTTTCAAAATTACCGGTATAAATGATGCATACAGCGTTGAAGTATACGCCATTTTTAGTCAGTGTTTGTTGCACTGTACTAGGCAGTATTTTTTTTACTGTAGACGCCAATGCTCAAACCCATCAGAGTGTGGAAGTATACTATGATGCAGTGAAAAAAGTGAAGCATGAAGTTTTTCTAGTCAAGAAAAAAAAGACTGCTACAGTTCGAGATAGCTCCTATACTTCATTTTATCAAAATGGAAAAGTCAAATCCAAAGGGAGTTTCAAAAATGATGTACCTGTAGGTTTGTGGTACTACTACTATGAATCAGGTCTAGTAAAATCATATGGTAAATTCACGGGAACTGTAAAATACGGTGATTGGAAATACTATTACGAAAATGGAAACATCAGTACAGAAGGTTCCTATAAAGAGGGAAAGAAAGAAGGCGATTGGAAATATTATTTTGAAAGTACAGCCGGTATTCTGAAGACTGATGGAGTATATGTAAACGATAAACGAGAAGGTCGTTGGAAGTTTTATGATGAGAATGGAAATTTTAAAGCACAAGCTGATTTTCATGAAGACAGAGGGATGTACGCAGAGTTTTATTCTAATGGCGCGAAAAAAAGTGAAGGACTTTTAATAGACGGCAGAAGCATTGGAACATGGAAGTACTATCATGATAACGGAAAGTTGCTAGGTGAAGGTGTAGAAAAAGATGGCTTAAAAGAAGGTCCTTGGGTCTATTATGACAAAGCTGGCGCCTTTGCCTCTAAAGGTTATTACACACAAGGCAAGCAATCCGGCTCATGGGAATATTTTCATGAAAATGGAGTCCTCGCTTCCAAAGGAGAATATACAGAAGATAAGAAAGAAGGTGATTGGACGACTTTCAATACAGCCGGTAAGAAAATCGGGGAAGGCAGCTTTAAAAAGGGTAAAGGTATTTATCGTGAGTTTTACGACAGTGGGAAACTGAAGATTGAAGGTTCTATAGAGAATGATAAAAACGAAGGACAATGGAATTATTACTACGAAACAGGCGAGCAAGAAGGCAAGTGCTTTTATCAGCAAGGCAAAGGTAAATACCTAGGCTATTATAAAGACGGTACCAATAAGATGGAAGGTTTATTGGAAGATGGTCATAAAACAGGAATATGGCGTCTGTATAAACAGAATGGTGAACTGGCCGGTTTATACAAAACCTATTACGATAAAGATGCTCCTGCATTTGAAGAGCTACCTTTAGACTCTGTGATAGCGACTCCTAAAGAAACTTTACCTACTATAGAAATGCCCAATATGGTTATTCGTAAAAAACGCTCCAGGTATTTTACGCCCAGGGTCAATGAGTTTAGAGGATACATTGTCGGTGCCAATCCTATGGCCTTATTAAGGAATGCTTTGCCAGCCAGTATTGAGATCTATTTTCAAGAACGCATAGGTTACGAATTTGGAGCTACCTATTTAAGTAAACCAATGTTTAAAAGTCACTCTTCTCCTCCTTTAAACGAGATTAATTACATGGGATATCAATTGTATGTCCGACAAAAATTTTATCAGAAAGATCAGGATTATGGTA
>JACMQM010000345.1 GCA_014376985.1 Cytophagaceae bacterium
AGCTATGTGAAAATAACATACGGTTATCTTTCAGAAGGAGAGAGTATAAAAAAGATCCAGAAATTTCTTCGCAAGCAGCTCTGATTTTTTAGTGATTACCTTTGGATTAACTTTGACAAACCAGATTATTTAGTTCAATTTGAGAATCTGAATTCTTAATCAATATGAATAAAATACTGATTGTACTGTGTGCTCTATTGCTTTTATCCTGCAGCGAAACAAAGGAAAAGAAGCATTCAACATCAGGTACACAAACTCCTGTCACCACCACTGTTCAAACGCCTCTGCTTCATTACACCATTGCCAATCGCTACCCACACGATGAATTGGCATTTACAGAAGGATTTTTATTTCATAATGGCGTATTGTATGAAAGTACTGGTTCTCCGGACAATCTTCCGCAAACACAATCCTTCATCGGCTCGGTAGATTTAAAAACAGGTAAAATCAATAAAAAAGTAGAACTCGATAGGAATATTTATTTCGGAGAAGGAATCGTTTTTTTGAACAACAAAGTGTATCAGCTTACCTATAAAAACAAACTAGGCTTTTATTACGATGCGAAAAGCTTTAAAAAAATCGGACAGTTTACTTATGAAAACGAAGAAGGTTGGGGCATGACAACAGATGGCTCCTCGCTGATAATGAGCGATGGGACTCATCAATTGACTTACTTGGATGCCTTCACATTGAAGCCATCAAAAAAAATTACAATAACAGAAAATGATTCTTTTGTACAACACTTGAATGAATTGGAATACATTAATGGTTTTATTTATGCTAATATCTGGTTGACCAATAACATTGTGAAGATCGATCCTAAGACTGGAAAGGTAGTTGGGAAAATAGATCTTTCCAGTTTGGTCTATGAAGTAAAGGATACACATCCCGCAGCGGCAGAGTTGAATGGTATTGCCTTCAATCCAGAGAATGGCAATGTATACGTTACAGGTAAGATGTGGCCTACGATCTATGAGTTGAAGATGGCGGAATAGAAGAGACGAGCTAGGAGGCACGAGTAAATTACGTACCTCCTGGCTCGTTCCTAAACAGAAAAGCCTTGATCTAAGATCAAGGCTTTTCTGTAATATGATTTTTGATTAAGCTCTAAACTTAACCTCCGATTGCAATTCTCTTGAATGCAGAAGCAGTCAATCCTTTTTGAGTTCCATCCAACAATTGTGCGATGGTTTTAGAACCGTCTTTCACAAATTCCTGATTCAATAAAGTACTTTCTTTGTAGAACTTGTTCAATTTACCTTGAGCAATTTTCTCCAACATGGCTTCAGGCTTACCTTCTGCTCTTGCTTGTTCTTTACCGATTTCGATTTCTCTTTCGATTGTTCTAGGATCTACATCGTCTTTGTCTAAAGCTACTGGCTTCATGGCAGCAATTTGCATTGCTACGTCTTTACCTACTTCGCTCACGTCATTTCCCCCTGTGTTTTTGAAACCAACCAATACACCCAATTTGTTGTTCGAGTGAATATATGGTACCACTTGATCAGCAGTGATATTTTCGTAATTTTGTATAACGATTTTTTCTCCGATTTTACCTGTAAGATCAACAATGTGTTCGTTGATGCTGCGACCATCAGACAAAGGCAGTGCTAACAAAGCGTCTACGTCAGCTGGGTTTTTAGCAACCGCAACGTCCAAAATAGATTGACCTAGATTGCGGAAGTTCTCTACTTTAGAAACGGGTTCAGTTTCACAAGCTAAAGCAACCAATTTACCGTTTGTTCCGTCTTTGCTTACGTGAATGAAAACTACTCCTTCAGCCGTAGCATTGCCTGCACGAGCGGCAGATACTTTTTGCCCTTTTTTACGAAGAACATCTATTGCCGCTTCGAAATCGCCTTCCGTTTCAGTCAAGGCTTTTTTACAATCCATCATACCGGCTCCGGTCATGGTTCTAAGCTTGTTCACTTCAGCAGCGCTAATTGATACAGTACTCATATTATTAATTAGTTAATTTTTAGTTTCTGATTTGCTATAAAAAAGTTGAACATTGATCGATAAAACCAATGTTCAACTTGAATAAAATGGTAGAAGATTGATTACTCCGCTTCAGCCTTCGTATCTACTGCGCGCTTTGTGTCTTCTTCTTCTTTCAGTTTTTGGTCGTCTTTATCTCTTTTGCGTTCAGACAAACCTTCCTCAATTGCTTGAGCGATTACTGAAGTGATGATAGCGATGGATTTGTAAGCATCATCATTAGCAGGAATAGGGTAATCTACTGTGCTTGGATCAGAGTTGGTATCAACGATAGCAAATACCGGAATATTTAATTTTTTCGCTTCTTTAATAGCGATGTGCTCTTTTTTAGCATCTACAATAAACAATGCGGCAGGAAGACGAGTAAGGTCGGCGATACCTCCCAATACTTTTTCCAATTTAGCTTTGTCACGAGCAACGGTAAGTTTCTCACGTTTCGCTAGACTGTTGTAAGAGTCTTCTTTCATCATTTTCTCAATAGAAGACATTTTTTTCAATGACTTACGCACTGTAACGAAGTTGGTAAGCATTCCGCCTAACCAACGCTCAGTAGCGTATGGCATTTTCAATCTGTCTGCTTCTTTCGTAACGATTTCTTTCGCTTGCTTTTTCGTAGCTACGAATAACACCTTGCGACCTGAACGAACAATATTTTTGATCGCACCACAAGCATCATCAAGGCAGGCTTGGGTTTTATTCAGATCGATCAAATGGATACCATTCTTCTCCATGAAGATATATGGCGCCATTTTAGGATTCCACTTCTGTGTTAAGTGACCGAAGTGAACCCCTGCGTTTAATAGATCTTGGTACTCTACTTTTTTGTTAGACATATATAAATTTCCCGAACGTGGCTCGGATTAACGTTTACTGAATTGGAATCGTTTTCTAGCTTTGCTTCTACCGAATTTCTTACGCTCAACCATACGAGGATCACGCGTTAAGAACCCTTCTTTTTTCAAAGCAGGTCTGTGCTCCGGATTGATTTCACAAAGTGCTCTAGCAATAGCCATACGAATAGCTTCTGCCTGACCTGTGATACCACCGCCCTGAACATTTACAGAAACGTTGTAGTTTGCAAGCTCATTAGTAAGAACTAATGGTTGTCTTACAGAGATTTGGAGAGGCTCAGTAGGTAAGTACTCATTAAGCTCTCTGCCGTTTACAAGAATTTCACCTTTACCTGCAGTGATATAAATCCTGGCTACAGAGGTTTTTCTTCTTCCTATTTTATTTATGGTTTCCATCAATCAGGTATTATAACGATAAGGTAACAGCTTTTGGAGACTGTGCTTGGTGAGGATGCTCAGTACCTGCATACACATGCATGTTTCTGAATAATTCTCTGCCCAGTCTGTTTTTTGGCAACATTCCTTTGATCGCTTTCTCAAGAATACGAGCAGGGAATTTAGCCAACATTTCAGTAGGAGTTGTGAAACGCTGTCCACCAGGATATCCTGTGTGACGAACGTAAACCTTATCGGTCCACTTCTTGCCGGTCAGATTGATCTTCTCAGCGTTTATAATAACTACATAGTCTCCACAATCCATGTTCGGCGTGAAACTTGTTTTGTTTTTACCTCTTAGTATTTTAGCTGCTTCACTGGCGAAACGACCTAGCGTTTGTCCTTCAGCGTCAAGCAAAATCCAGCTCTTTTGAGCCTCTTGTTTGTTGACAAATACCGTTTTATAACTTAAACTGTCCATTGTTAATTGCTGCTTTTTAAATGCAAACCTCTCCTAAAAAAGGGACACAAAGATAACTTGAATTTTTATAATTCCAAAATTGAGTTTGAAATATTTGAGAATCAGGATAATTCTTCCAGTTTTTTTACCAACACCCTAAAATCCTTAGGATATTCAGCTATAACTTCATCCTGTTCTCCTTTTAACGTATTGTATGTCAAACTGTAAGAGTGAAGTGCGACCCGTTTAATCAAAGGCTGTTCTTCCGTATCTTTTTTCAAATTAAACTTCCTTTTAAGCTCAGACAAGAAAATATCTTTTCCACCATATTGAATATCTGCCACAATTGGAGCTTTTGCACAACTTAAATGAATACGAATCTGGTGCATTCTTCCCGTAATCGGCATACATTCCACTAAAGTATGGTTTTTATAGGCTTGTTTAGTGAAAAATATAGTTTCAGCCTGTTTCCCTTCTACTCGGTCAATAGAGACTGTTCCATTTGTATGGGCTAAGATAGGTAGATTGACTACAATACCATCAAGGTCGTGTATGCCTGTCACGACCGCATGGTAACGTTTGGCTATTTCCCGGTGTTCAAACTGCATGGACATGTGTCTGTAGGCTTCAGGATGCTTGGCGATAGCCAGGATCCCTGAGGTTTCTTTATCCAGGCGATGACATAATTGGGCATTCTCCCAATATTCCTTGGCCAATACATTAATATTTAAGCCTGGCTTGGCTCTGTCTTCCAAAGAAGCTAAGAACGGAGGTTTATTGATAAAAATGTAATCTTCATCTTCTTTGATGATCCAATCCTTAAATTCTGATTTAATAGCCATGGGGTATTCCTGTTCATTCTTAGATGTAAAGTGTGCAGCCGGTAAAAGGGAGGTTGGTAAGAGGGGGAAAAGGGATTAACCCTTGTCATTGATGACTTTTCCTTTTCTCAGGGTAAATCCGAATTCGGTGCCGACATTGATTTGGCTTTCCACCCTGATTTTGGTTTCATGGGCTTCCAGTATGTGCTTGACAATGGCTAATCCGAGTCCAGTTCCGCCTTGATCCTTAGATCTGCTTTTTTCTATTCGGTAGAAACGCTCAAAAATACGGGATAAATGTTTCTCTTCAATGCCGGGGCCGTTATCTTTTATGGAAACTTCTACTTCTTCTCCTTCTATCAGGAAATTAACCAAGACACCCCCGTTTTCTTTACCGTATTTGATAGCATTGACAATGAGATTGGTCATGACCTGGCCAATTCGTTGTTTATCGGCAAAAACATAAGAAGATTTAGGTGCAAATTTTTCAAATTTCAATTTTACGCCTCTCTCTGCTGCGCGACCTTCCAGTTGTTCGAAAATATCCTGTGTCAGTTTATGCAAGTCAAAACTAGTGAAATGCATTTTTATTTCTCCGATTTCCAATTGCGAAATAGTGATCAGGTCTTGTACCAACACATTCAATCCATCCAACGCATTCGCTGACTTTTGCAAGAAACGATCACGAACATTTAGATCGTCTATGGCGCCATCAATTAAGGTGTGCACAAAACCCTGCGCAGAAAAAATGGGAGTTTTCAACTCATGCGACACATCGGCTAAAAACTCACGACGGAAGATTTCCAGTTTTTGCAGTTCAGTGATTTCAGTATGCTTTTGTCTGGCAAAATCAGAAATCTCCTGCTTGATTTCATCTAGCGGATTAGAGCTGTATTTATAATCTTTCGTAGCCACATGAGAATAGTCTTTCTTTTTGATTCGATCTAAAAGAACGGAGATTTTGTCCAGTTCTTTAAAAACAAAAAAGTGAAGAACGAAATAAAAGATAACAAAGGATCCAATAAAAAGGAGCAAGGTCATCCATAACAGTTGACCTTGCTCCTTGACATGGTAATAATTTAGAATTGCAAAGGCTAGTCCGGCAGATAAGGAAGCCAGTAATATAGATAAACGCCTTGCGGTAGTGAGCATGCTTATTCTTTTGTTGAATATTTGTAACCAATTCCTTTTATGGTTGCAATATAGTCATCTCCCAGCTTTTCTCTTACTTTTCGGATATGTACATCTACAGTTCGGGGAATTACATACACATCTCTACCCCAAACGTGATTCAAAAGATCTTCTCTACTGAATACATGATTAGGTCTATTGGCTAAGAAGTAGAGTAGTTCAAACTCCTTTTTGGGTAAGATTACTTTTTTTGTTCCTTGAGTAACAGTGTAGCTGCTTCGGTCGATGATGAGGTCGTCAATAGGTATGATGTCTTTTTCAATACCCAATGTCTCTCTTTTAAAGAACGCATGTACTCTGCTCATCAGAGCTCTAGGCTTAATAGGCTTTGAAATGTAATCGTTACCACCTGCTTCAAACGCAGCAATCTCAGAAAATTCTTCCGAACGCGCCGTTAGGAAAATAATATAAGCATCTTTTAATTTAGCGAGTTGCCTAATTCTTCTGCAGGCCTCTACACCATCCAATTCGGGCATCATGATGTCCATGAGGATCAACTGAGGGACGAAGTCTTTAGCGATTTCAATAGCCTGTTTACCGTTGTGCGCGACTTTTACGTCGTAACCGTCTTTTTCTAGGTTGTAGGTGAGTAATTCAACGATGTCTTCTTCATCATCAACTACAAGTATTCGGTTAGACTGTTTCATCGCGTTTTAGGTTAGAATGATCACTCGTTTAATAGTTCTTTTAATTTTTGTTCTAAAGCTTCTCCACGTAAGTTAGTAGCTACTACCACACCCTTCTTGTCCAAAAGGAAAGTAGCAGGAATACCTTTTACATTATATAATGCAGCAGCACTGGATTTCCATCCTTTCAAATCAGATACGTGATTGGGCCATACTAAACCATCTTTAACAATGGCCGCTTGCCATTTTTCTTTGTTATCATCCAGTGAAACACTGAATACAGTGAAGCCTTTTGATTTATAAGTACTGTAGGCTCTTACTACATTTGGATTTTCCTGACGACAAGGGCCGCACCAAGAAGCCCAGAAGTCAAGCAATACCACTTTACCGCGCAATGATTTTAAATGGATGATTTTTCCATCTACTCCAGCTAAAGAAATCAAAGGAGCTTCTTCGCCCACAGTAGGAGAGCCCTTCGGTGCATTGGCAAAGGCTTGTTTAGCGTAAGAAGATTGTGGATACTCCTTCATATAGCGCACCGCTAGTTCCCTTGCAATATCCTGATCGTAGGGAGCAAACATATCGATAGTGGTCAGGTACAATACCTGTCTATTATTTGTATTAGCAGGAAATTGAGTTAATAATGTATTCAAACCTTGTTTCCAGCTGGCGATGTCAGGGTTTAAGTAGCGTTGAAAATAAATGCTGATTTTTGAGGATAACATATCACCATTGCACAACTCTGTATCCTTGTATTCTGCTTCTCTAAAAAACGTATTAGCTTTCGCCGTATCTATGTTTGTAAACATGTTCATGACCTTAGTAATAAACAAGCCCGGATTTTGAGCGATTATAGTAGCAGAGCTTTGATTATAGCTTATGGACAAGGAATCAAATTTAGCTTGTAGTTTATCGATCTCTTTTTGAAAGACGGGCTCTGAAAGTTGTTGGGAGCGCAATTGCTCTGCTTGCTTTTGAAAGAAGGTTGAAACTTTATTTTGATTGTCGTTGAGTTGTTGATACGTAATGTACACCGCATTTTCCTGAGACTGCTCTATCGATGCTTTGCCGCCTTCAGCCAGATCACCGGAAATTTTAACATTGGGTTCACCAAGTATAAGCGTCACCGAAGTGCCATTAGGTACTGCACTGATTTTGTAAAAGCCTCGTTCGAAATGATTGGGTTTATTGAAGGAGAATTCCCCTTCTGTATGTTTTACTGAATCGACAACATTCACTTTGTTTCCAAACAATTTGGATAGGTAAATGTATTTGGAAGTACCGGTATTGGAAACCTGACCTTTGACAAGAACATCTTGTGCATTGACCGTTACAAAGTCAACCAATAGAAATGCAATGATGAAGAAACGGAAATGATTTTTTAACATGCGCTTAAAATTATAAAGAAAATCCCTTATTAAGTTTCCAAAATAAGGGATTAAACAAAGTTTAACAATTTCTTAATGTGCTATCTTCTTTATTTTCCAAAACGAATGGGGTTTTTCAATCCTTGGTAATGCTTAAGATCGACGGCTACTTTACCCACAAACATGGTTGCTTCCATGCGTATAGGAATTTTGTTATTATCATCAGAGATCCATACACTGATGGCATCTCCTCCATCGAATACTTCGTTTTCAGGCATTACAGGCGTTATTCGGATGGCATTGATTTTCCCAAATTCAGATTTGATTCTGTCTTTACCTTGATATTTTACAGTGAATTTGTACACTTGATCTTCAAAGAATGCCGGAACACTAACTGTTTCCCCTATCTTTAATTTGTTGAAATCAACGGTTCTTAGGTAATAAGCTCCGCTTACTAAATCTTGAACATATGCCGGGATATCGTATTTAAATTCTTCTTTTACCCCATCCGCCCCACTTCTTTCCACAGATACTTTTTTAGACTTATGATCAAATTGAACATATTCCTTTAGTCGATAGCCTCCTTCTGTAAGATCCCTATAGTTACGTTGAGGTATTCTGGAAGTAGTATCCATGTATGTACCCCAGGTATCGTTGATTTTCATTGCTACGCCGAAAGCACCAGTAGATCTGCCAAATATGGTAGCCTTGTAGCAAACCTTATTATTTACAGTGTAAAGTTGTGGATGCATTTCAATGCGTGCCTCACCGGCCGTAATAAACCCATAATGGAGCCTGTATTCCAGAACTTCCTCCGGGCCATATACTCTTTGTGTACTCAATAAGGATTGATTGGCATCTATAAAACTCTGGTAACTAAAAGAAGCCAGGGTAACAAAAGCAGCTCCCAAGAGTAATGTGTATTTCATTTTATTCATACCCGATGATGATTATTTATGACGTTTGATCGCAAAACATGTACCAAGTTTAACTTAAAGTGTGGTTCTATTTCCCTAGAGCCAATATTTTACCTGTTCGGGGGAACTTGTTTGTGTATAACTATTGTATTTATAACTCCTTTTTAATGAGGCTAAAAACTATATTTAATTGTGTTTTGCTAAAAAAATTAGAAAAATATTTGCTAAATAATTTAGCTTTCGTAGTTTTGTATCATCAACAGCAAACAATGTAGTATTTTTAAACTTGTAGACAATTATGAGTAACAATAATAAACTCGAAAAATTAAAAGCCCTTCAGCTGACCATCGATAAACTGGAGAAGACATACGGTAAAGGTACCGTCATGAAATTAAGTGATGAACGTCAGGTAACTGACGTTCCTGTAATTTCAACAGGTTCATTAGGACTAGACATGGCCTTAGGAATAGGTGGCTTACCAAGAGGTCGTGTAGTAGAAATATATGGCCCTGAATCTTCCGGTAAAACTACCTTGTCTATGCATTGCATTGCAGAAGCGCAAAAAGCGGGTGGTGTAGCGGCTTTTATTGATGCAGAACATGCATTCGATAAGTCATACGCGGAAAAATTAGGAATTGATACGGAGAACTTATTGATTTCTCAGCCAGACAATGGAGAGCAAGCATTAGAAATTGCCGAACATTTGATTCGTTCCGGAGCAATTGATATCCTTGTTATAGATTCAGTTGCAGCTTTGGTGCCTAAAGCGGAAATCGAAGGAGAGATGGGTGACAGTAAAATGGGTTTACAAGCGCGCTTGATGTCACAGGCTTTGCGTAAACTTACCGGAGCCATTAACAAAACAGGATGCTGCTGCATTTTCATCAATCAGTTGAGAGAAAAAATCGGGGTGATGTTCGGTAATCCAGAAACGACGACCGGTGGTAACGCCCTTAAGTTTTATGCTTCGGTTCGTTTAGATATTCGCAGAGTTGGACAGATTAAAGAAAGCGCTGACAATATTACTGGAAACAGGACACGTGTGAAGGTGGTGAAAAACAAAATGGCACCTCCTTTCAAAGTAGTAGAGTTTGATATCTTATATGGAGAAGGAATTTCTAAGATAGGAGAGATTATAGACCTGGGTGTAGAATTAAACATTATTCAAAAATCAGGTTCATGGTTTGCTTATGATGGAAATAAATTAGGACAAGGAAGAGATTCTGTAAGAGATATATTCCAAGACAATCCTGAAATGATGGACGAAATCGAAAAGAAAATCAGAGTCCAAATTAGCGGCAAAGGAGCTGTTACTCTTGAAGATAAAGAAGAGTTAGAAGAAAAAAATGAAAAATCGGAAAAAGTCGAGAAGTCTGAAAAACCTGCAAAAGCAGAGAAGGCTGAAAAAACTGAAAAAGTAAAATGAAGAGGCTTTGATATCTTTTTAAACTGACTAAATCTACCCTCCTTTTTTGTAAATGAAAGAGTTCTGAATTGCGCCCTCAGAACTCTTTTTTTTTAATACATGTTGCTCGTTGATGCGCAATAAAAAAGTCCCGTCCGCGAAAGCGAGATGGGACTTTTTATTATCCTAGAATAGCTTTTATTCTTTGATGCATTTTGAAGTATAAATGCTTTCATCGGTGGAGACTTTAATTAAATATACTCCGCTGCTAAGATCTGTGATGTTAATATCAGCATCTAAATTTCCTAATGTAGATTGGTGTTTGCTATGATAAACTTCTGCACCCATTGTACTGAACAAGTATACATCTACTGGGCGGTTAACGAGTGACATCGAAGAGAGCTTCAAATTGAATTGCCCATTGTGTTTCGTTGGATATACTAACAGTTCTGTTTTATTATGATGAATACTTCTAACAGCACTGTAAGTGTAGGCTCCATCAATATCATATTGAGCGATTCGATAATAAACAATACCTGTGTTCGCTTCTGTATCTTCGAAATGGTAACTGTTTTGACTAATGTAGCCCGTGGCTTTTACTTGCGATTTTCTTATACTGCTTGCCATCAGAAGAGCGTTCGATGTCAAAGTGACGAGTGTTTTTTTCTTCTGCAGTATTCCAAATGAGTAGAGCTCCATCATTAAGTTTTTCTGCTGTGAAGTTTAACCATGCCAAAGGAAGAGGGCAATTCTCTACTAATGTTACAGGTACACGCGCACAGTTATTTCCTTTTGAAATTTTCCAGTTATAAGCGAAACCATAACATCTACCATTGCAATAACCATATCCTCCGGGATCCAATCCTTTTAAAGCGATCACTCCATTTACTTTATAAGATGCCCAATCTACTACACCTGGTGTATTGGCAGCGCTTGCCCAGAAGAGGATATTGCCAACAGTACCTTCATTGGATAAGCGGTATCCATTTCCTGCGGGTACACCCATTCCCAGTGCGATCGTGAAAGGCCAGTTATTGTTTATAGGTACAATCGGCGGACCTGTAACGATTCTTACGATTGGAGCTCCGACAGGATTTCCTGCATTATCTCTTAATCTTACGCCTACTGTAAATGTTTCATTAACACTATAAACTTTTACCCATACCGTTACTTCATTTAATGTAAAGGATGATAATGCATCAAACTCAATATAATTCAATGCGTTTCCAGCATCTTCGCTTCCTTGGGGGAATTTAGAGTTAGGACCAACCTCGTACTGAAAGGCTGTAGTGTCTTCCGCATACATGGTTTTAGTACCCGTCATTGTTAGGTTGAAAATATTACCTCTATCCATGAAGGTGCCTGCAAACGGCGCATCATACCATTTAAAACCTCCGGTTGGATTAGGAATAACTTCAAATTTTGCCTGTGAGGGTGAACAATAATATCCATCTTTTGGTAAAGCGGAAACAGCGTTGACTACTACATCATCAAAACGCATCAAAGAGCAGCTTGCATCTGTTACTTCTACGCGGTAAGTTCCTGGAGAACGAACCGTGAATGTTCTATTAGTAGAATCGGTAACAGGCGCACCATCTTTTAACCATTGATAGGTTGTAAATCCGTTACTGTAAGCAGCATCCAATTTCACCGCTGTGCTGGCACATAAGGTAAAGTCCGGTCCAATATCTATGGCGAAGTTAGCCGTTACTTTTATGGTATCAGTTTTAAAACAAGATCCATCTTGCACGCATACCCAATAAGTACCTGCTGCATTGAGTACTTTGGTTTAAGGTGCACCCAATCCTGAGCCAGAACTTCCATCACTCCAGTTAATGTTTGTCGTTGCCGTATGTGGTACATTGGTATCTACAGTGACAGTGCCTACGCCGCAGAGCAATCGATCAGGTCCATGGTTTGGTTGTGTCGTTCCGCAGATTTCAATGAAAGAGATATCATCAATACCAAAGTCATTTCCGGCAAGTGTGGTATTTTGATTAAGGATGGTAATGGTTGCTGTTGTTGATGCACCGGAATTCCAGGTGTTGGCAAAATTCTGCCAGGTTTGTGTAGCCGTCGGCGCATCAAATACAGAGCCGATTGTGACACCATTAATTTGGAACTGCAATTTTGCCGGACTACTGGTTACAAGCGTCATAACCCAGGCAGAAAAGTTGTAATTCGTAACAGGTTTCACTGTAATGTTCTGACTCCAAACAATGGTATTAAGTACCCCCGTACCATTGACGATGATAAAGTTTCCTGTTGCCGTAGTATGATCCCTACCGACAAAATTCCCATGGTAGAAGTTGGCATTCGTTCCTACAGAATAATAGCCTTCAGGATAGAGGCAATTTGCAGTATTACAATAGGAATAGCCACTTGAAAATTGTGTGTTACCGGAAGTAAAACTCCCATTTTTTACCAAACTGACTACTGGTGTAGTAATACACTGTGCATTCGATGTAATGTTTTGGATTAAAAAATAGATAATAATGAAGAATTGGAGATGTTTTATGATGACCCCATGCTATTTAAATGAGAATACAGTGTTTTTTGTCATTAAATAAGACTCACTGGATTGACACTAAAAATTAAAGCTTCATTTATTAGAGGCATATAAGCGAAAAATCACTTATTATAAAGGCAAACAGCAATATTTGTAACTATTAGATGCTAAGCTTGTAATATTTATTACTTTTTGGAGAAAATAGTCCATTCTGCATAGAAGGTACCTAATGGAATTAAAGAACCGATAAGACTGATTAAGATTTCTTTTTTAGTCCATTTTTGCTTGAAACTCACAAGAAGTACTAAAACGATATAAAGAATGAAGAGTACTCCATGAGCCATTCCTACATGTTTAGTAGCTTCTGTTTTACCGGCAAGGTATTTTAATGGTACGGCTATAAATAATAAAATGAGATAAGATAAGCCTTCAGCCATACCTGCAATGCGCAACCAGCCAAGTGGTGTTATAAAAAGAGATTTCTTCATGTGTGTAAAAGAAAAGTGAGTAAGGCGTTTATCTGGGGTTATCCACAGAAAACTTAATTTACAAAGAAAGCCTATTTCTAACCAAAAAACTTGTTAACTTTGCATCCTTTAATTAATTAAATCTTAATACCGTAATATTAAGTATCTATGAAGCTTTCAGAATTCAAATTTGGTCTTCCCCTCGAATTATTGGCTATGCATCCCGCTCCTAACAGAGACGAATCAAGGATGATGGTTATTGACAGAAAAACCGGAACAATCGAACACAAACAATTTAAAGAAATCATCAATTATTTCGGAGAAGGAGATGTAATGGTTGTTAATAACACCAAAGTTTTTCCTGCCCGTTTGTATGGCAACAAAGAAAAAACGAATGCGAAAATCGAGGTATTTTTGCTTCGTGAATTGAATGCAGAAATGCATTTATGGGATGTGTTGGTAGATCCGGCGAGAAAAATCAGAGTAGGTAACAAGTTGTATTTCGGCGACGGACAACTGGTTGCGGAAGTAGTAGACAATACAACTTCCAGAGGACGTACCATTCGTTTTCTGTTTGATGGTAATGCAGATGATTTTGCACGAGTAGTAGATACATTAGGAGAAACTCCTTTACCCAAATACATCAAACGTAAA
>JACMQM010000346.1 GCA_014376985.1 Cytophagaceae bacterium
GCCAGCATGAGTTATGATCTGATTCCACGTGCCATCGCGATGCGTGTCAACAATGGTTTCTTTAAAATTTTAGTAACCGACGACGACGACATGAAAATCCTGGGCATGCGTGCTGTAGGTGTGCATGCCTCCAGTGCTATACAAGCTGTGGCTTTATTGATTTCCATGGACAAAGGAATAGAAGAGCTGGCGGAATTGATTCATCCGCATCCTTCGATCATTGAAGGCATTCAGGAATGTGTGCGTATGCTGTTGAAAAAATCCATTTTAAAACCCGAATTGTTTAAAGGGAGACTCAATTGCAAGGTCTGTGACGAGTTTGGCTGTACGCAAGACATTTATTTCGTCTAATCGATTGAACTATTCCCAACAGGATGTAGTTTTACCTCCACACGATTTATTCGCTGATCAACACATACATTCACTTTAACATTTTACTACTATGTCATTACGCTTAGGAGATATCGCGCCGGACTTTACGGCAGAAACAACAGAAGGAACTATTTCTTTCCACGAATGGCTGGGCAATAGCTGGGGCCTTCTTTTTTCACACCCTTCTGATTATACACCCGTTTGTACAACAGAGCTTGGAGCTACCTCAAAACTAAAAGGGGAATTCGATAAAAGAAACGTAAAGGTATTAGCGATCAGTGTAGACGGATTAGAGTCTCACCAGGGATGGATAAAAGACATCAACGAAACGCAAAACACCTACGTGAATTTCCCCATCATCGCAGATCCGGAGAAAAAAATCGCGGAGCTGTATGATATGATTCACCCGAATGCTTCTGAGAAATTTACTGTGAGATCTGTATTTGTGATCGGACCCGATAAGAAAATCAAATTGACACTTACTTATCCAGCCTCAACAGGTAGAAACTTCGACGAGATCTTGCGTGTCATCGACTCTCTGCAATTGACGGCTAACTACAGCGTAGCAACACCTGCCAACTGGAAAGACGGTGAAGATGTCATCATCGTACCAGCTATCAAAGACGAAGAAATCGCTGCAAAATTCCCTAAGGGTTATACGAAGATCAAACCTTACTTGCGTACTACACCGCAACCGAATAAGTAATTAGGCTTCATAAATATAAAAAGCCCTGATGAAATTCATCAGGGCTTTTTATATGCCTATTTAAGAAATACTTTATTGTCGATTAAAATTCAGATTGTAATGCAACTTCTGAAGTGACCTTACTTTTTTACCGTTGACAACCGCTGGCTGCCATTTGGGCATAGACATCAACGCGCGAGTCATTTCTTCATCCAAAGCAGATGTAACGCCTTTCTCAATGACCACATACTTAACCCTGCCGGTTATTTCTACTACAAAATTAACATCTATGCTTCCTCCTTTTAAACCACCCATGTCGCCAAAGCCATCTGCCAATCCATCAAATTTTAAATCGATGTAATCATGCATCTTCTCTTTTCCTCCAGGGAAACTAGCTGTCTGATCTGGTGTGACATACACAGTATCTGGACCATACTTCACAGAGTCTGTAACAAAACCTTGCGCCAAGGCATTGCTTCCTTGGATAAGGCTAAACAAAAAACAGAGGGGGAGGAGGAGGAGTCTATAGTTCATAATTTTATTTTTTCTTGTACAGACTGTTGAGTCCCTGCAACGTGAAATTGGTAATGTTCAATTTGTCATTGGCATAAACAATGTAAGAGGGACCGCCTTTGGAGTAAATGAAAACATAATCGTAATTTTTTTCTTTACCTAACTTGGTGAAATAACCATCTAGCTTCTTCAAGAAACTTTTATTGAATTCTGCTTCCTTGCCTGCAAATGAACCTTCTAATTGATCTCTGAATTCGTATAATTTCTTTTCGTCTGCCGCCAATTGCTGCTCTTTACCGGCTCTTGTTTCTTCGTTCATCGATGGAGCCAATTGCTGGTAACGCATGAAATCTTCTTCCAGTTTTTTCTGACGAGCTACCAATTCATTTTGCTTCACTCTGAAATCCGATTCTAATGATTTTACACCGTCTTTATAAAATTGATACTTCGAAGTCAATTCATCAAAGTTTAAGAAAGCCACATTGCCCGCAGGAGGCAAGCTATCTGGTATGTAGGCGATCGCTGAATCTCCCAGCACTTCTTCACTTATTACTGTTTGTCCAAGAGAATCAGTAACTACTGCTGTTTTAGGAGTTGAACAAGAACCTGCGCAAGAAAAATGTAAGTAATACAATACGCCTATTGCTACAGCTAATACGCCATTCAGAATTAAAGATAAATTTTTCACGTGTGTAAGATTGTTGTTAGTTGCAAATTATTGAATTTGGAAGGATTAAAAGACTATTGTAAATACAGAACCTTCTCCCTTGGTGCTCTGCAAGTAGAGGTGTCCACCCATTTTCTGTATAGAAAGCTTAACCAGGTATAACCCAAGCCCCGTACCCGATGACTGTTCATTGGCTTTAAAGAACATGTCGAATACTTTATCTTTCAGCTCCCCATCTATACCCAAGCCATTGTCTTTAAATTCTATTTTTGTTTTTTGCTTATCAGAAACAATAGAAATGTCTAACGTTGATGGATTCTTGTTGGTGTCTCTATATTTAAAGGCATTCTCGATCATGTTTTGAAAAACAGAATAAAGCATTTTTTCATCTCCATAAAAATCTTTTTCCTGCTGAATGCGGATGTCGATTTTCATGTCTTTAAATCCTTCTATGTTTTCAAAACTCAGTATGATCTCTTTGATGATATGAGCA
>JACMQM010000347.1 GCA_014376985.1 Cytophagaceae bacterium
CTGCATTACGTGGGCGGCTATTGCCATGAGAACCCATTGATATTTTGCCTTTTTTTGTCTTTTTGTCGCCTTTTCCCATAATGATAAAATGTATTGTTTACACAAAAATAAACTCTCCAGGGTCAAAAACAAATTTATATGCCCTCAGATTGAGTTTAGTTATAAACGATTAGTGTCTGTAGAAGGCTTATTTGCCATAATAACTTTTCTGAACCCACTCTGAGAAATAGAATTCGTCGGTCTGTCCATAAATGTCCTGAACATAGCCTAAAAATAAAGCGGTAGTATTGAGTTTTGATTCTTTCATCTTTTTTGTGCTTTCATATACTTTAACCAGTATCTGTAGTTCTTTTTTGAGCTGCTCTTCGTTTAACCAGATCGGTCGAAAACGTGCTACAAAAGTCGGAAGGTTGGTATTCGAATCAAAATGAGCAAGCTCTGTATTCGTCGTTTTCTGAGCGGGGATTTTCTCTCCTTTGTACTCGTATAAGAAAGCAGGATGGAATGAAATACGTTCTTTGTTGAACGGTATTTTATGTGTGATGATGCGTGAGTTGTATTCGTAACGGTACAATAAAAATAGTTTTTCATTTAGCTCATAGCTTTCCGTATCGATGGGTAACGAAAAGTCATTGCCTATAAATACAAACTGATCACCTTTAAAGTAAGCGCTTAAATCTTTCACTGGTAAGTTCTCTTTTCTTTTAACAGGATGTAATCCTCGTTCTATAGTTGTTACTACTGTCTTAGAAGCTTTAGTAGTGGCTTCAGAACTTTGTACAAAAAGTAAATCACCCGATGCAGAAATGACTACAGCCCATGAAAGTAACTTAGGAAAGGATAAGGAGTCGCTTGCTGAAAATGTATCTCCTGTAACCAACGCTTTTTGAGTAGCCGTTTTGAAAATAGTTCCTTCTGTATGCAGCACAGAATAAGTCTGAGCGATACTGTTAAAGCCTAGAAGAAAGAAGACAGCAACAAGAAAAATATTTTTTACTAACATGAGTTGTCAATGATAATCATTAATCAATAAGATACCAGACCATAAAAATGAGGTGAATCATTCTATCATTTTTATAATCATAGATTAAAGATACTTAAAAAAGCTTGAGTTGCCCATTGTGTGAATACAAGGAGTAATCATTTTTAGGAGACACTTTATCTTTGAAGTATTTGTTGTGTGAAATTTTGAACAGTTGCGAAATGGCTTGTGCCATGGCACCTTCACCGCTCATGCGTACACCGCTACGGCTGTCGTTTACTCTGCCGCCGTGGCATTCTGCGATCTGATGCATGACTTTATCTCTACGATCCGGATAGTTGGCCTCCAGCCATTCGCTGAATAGTTCTCCCAAAGGACCGCCGAGCCTTACAATATTATAATGCGCATACGATGCACCGTGAGCCGCAGACTGTTTTAATATTTCAGGGATCTCCGTATGGTTGATACCGGGTATTACAGGACCGATCATCGTTCCGCAGGGAACACCGGCTTTGTTGAGTTCTTCCAGGCACTTCAACCGTTGTTTGGCCGTGGCTGTTCTCGGCTCCAACCTACGTCTGACTTCTTCGTTCAAAGAATTGATGGACATCGTCACACGTGTTAGTCTTTGTTTACCCAGTTCTGTTAGAATATCCAGATCACGCAACACCAGATGGTTCTTCGTGATGATATCAACAGGATGTTTGAATTCTAAAAATACCTTCAACAATTCGCGCGTTATTTTATATTCACGTTCTATGGGTTGGTAGCAGTCTGTATTACCTGCTAACATCGTAGAGCCAACCTTGTGTGTCGGCTTGCTCAATTGTTGTCTCAGTAATTCGGGTGCATTTTTTTTAACTACTAATTTTGTTTCAAAATCCATACCTGCGCCAAACCCCCAGTATTCATGAGTCGGACGCGCATAACAATACATACAGCCATGCTCACAGCCTTGGTACGGGTTGAGAGACCAACTACCTAAATCCTCCGCTGCTACCGGATTCATTATTTTTTTGGGTGTTTCTAAAAAGATCGTTCGTTTTGGGGCCGGTATCTCTTCATCGGGAGGTAGAAATTCATTTGTTCTTTCATATTGAAAGGCACTGAATTTACTATCTGGATTACTCTGTGATGCGCGTCCTTTAAAGGTTGCCATAGGAGTAGTGGATGGTATACTTCAAAATAACTTTTTTTTCTCGCTTAGCCAAGCGTAAGAAAAATAAGCCAAAAGAAAACCCGCGCAGATAAAGGGCAATACAACAAAAAACACAACGACGTGTGTAATAAATACAAGATAAAACGATAAAGCGAGGACAATTAATCCCAAAATCATTCCTGAAAAACTTTTAAAGTAGACACTTGCTTTTCTAAAACGATAATAAGGATGCGTTTGAAATTCTTTTCGCAGTCGTTCTTCTCTTTCTCTGGCTTGTTGTTCTTCCACTCTTCGTTCTTCTGCTTTTTGTACTTTCCACGTTTCGTAATCCGGTATATCGTATACACCTGTAGCGTATTCGCCTAACTTATGATCGTAAAGAAAACGTTTGTTTTTATCTGATAATATCTCATAGGCTTGTAAGATCATGAGAAATCTTGCCGTAGCATCGGGAGAAGGATTGCGATCCGGGTGAAACAACAGCGCCTGCTTGCGGTAAGCTTTGCGTATCGTTTCTTCCGAAGCATACAGGGGAACACATAAGATGTCGTAGTAGCTGGACATGATGTAAATGTAACAAACAGAGATGAGAAAAGAGCCTTTCATCTTTCATCTTTCTTTTCTCATCTCTCATAGGAATACTCTCACCTGTCCCTTAATTTCCCACTGCTCATTCCCTTCCACCTCATCATAGCCGCTACCCATGCTTTTTATTCCACTGTATTTTATACGGGTGACTTTTATTGAAATTTCATTTTTACCAAATACTTTCGCCGTAAGCGTCATGCAAAGGCGAACTCCTTTTCCGGATAAAACAGGAATACTGAAAGCCATGGGAAGATCGGGTTCGTAAGCATATAGACGGCTATCCCAGGATGCTGTTTCAAACACGCTGATTTGTGCGGTGCATTGGAAAGGTGACCAGCGGTAATTGATACTTTGACTGATGCAATACCCTTTTTCTCGAATGGGAAATTCAAAGTTGGACCATTGCATACGGCTATGAAATCCCCAGACCAAATTTTCTTTGTGGTATAAGTCAGCAGTAATATAATAGCGGGTTAAAGGAAGCAGTTGTGAGTAATGATTGGTATCGGTTTTGAAATTTTCTTCGTTAGCTCTCCATCGGAATTGCAGAAAGATAATGGATTTTTTCTTGAGTTGATAGGTCAGGCGAGCAATCCATTCACTGCCATAAGTCGGACCTTTTTTATTGTAGGAAGGAGAGGGATTGGTAAACGCGCTAAATCCCAATGCGCATTTTATTTTAGAGGTAAAAGATAAACTGATGGCCTGATAAATTCCTGTTTCATTTGCCAGACTGCTGCTGTAGCTCGGTATATTCCCTTGAAAACTTCTAAACGA
>JACMQM010000044.1 GCA_014376985.1 Cytophagaceae bacterium
GCGCGCTAAGAACTTCTCACTCTTATTCAATACTTCGCTTATTAAAAGTCAAGTTACGTTACCTCAGAGCATCAATAATGACTACTGGAGTACAGAGCGTCCTTTGCAAGGCCAGTCTCCATATGTAATCAATGCGGGTTTGTATTATCAAAACGACGACAAAGGATGGAGTGCCAGTGCGCTTTATAATATCTTTGGTCCTCGTATCGTGCTGGTGGGTAATAGTACGTATGCAGATGTTATCGAAACACCCCGTAGCACAATGGATTTGACGGTTACTAAAACAATTAAGAAATTCGCTTTAACTTTTGGAGCGATTGATGTGTTCAATCAATCCGTGATCTGGGTGCAGGATTTCAACAAAGACAAAAAATACAGCAGAACAGGTGGCGATTCTCAATTGGTAAATTTCAAAAGAGGAAATTATTTTACGTTAACTGCTAAATATACATTTTAAGCCTGATGTTAACAGTTTGTTTACATCAGCTAAGTCCGCATAGCAATAAGTTAACACAGGGGTAAATTTGTCATAACAGACAACAAGTAAGTTTGCAATATATTCAAAGATATAAACACTATGAACAAAAATCTTAAAACACTAACATTAGTAGCTATCCTCCTAGCAGGTAGCGTAGCTTGTAAAAAATCAGATGATCCTGCTCCATCTGGCGGAAGTTCTAGCGGAACGACAGCATTGAAAGACAGTATTTACGGAAACGTAACCTTGACTGCTGACAAGAAATATGAATTACAAAATACAGTATACGTACCAAGCGGTTCTGTACTGACAATCGAGCCAGGTACTGTTATTACTGGTAAGTCTCAAACGGCTTTAGTTATCGAGCCAGGTGCTAAAATCATTGCGATTGGTACACCTTCCAAACCCATCATCTTCACTTCTGCTGCTCCTGCCGGCCTTCGTGCGCGTGGCAACTGGGGAGGTTTAGTGTTGGCTGGTAAAGCAAAAGTAAATTCTTATGTAGCTTCTTCTCCGGTATGTGAAGGTGGCATCAGAACGAAATACGGATCTCCAAACTCTGCGGCCGCTTCAGTGGATCAAGACAACTCTGGTACATTACAGTACGTGAGAGTAGAGTGGGCTGGTTATGCTCCGATTCCAGGTTCTGAGTTGAATGGTATTACATTCGCAGGAGTTGGTAACGGAACTACCTTAGACTATGTTCAGACTTCTTATGCCAATGATGACGGAATGGAATGGTTTGGTGGTTCTGTAAACGGTAAACACTTAATTAACTTTGCTGCTATCGATGATGATTTCGATACAGACAATGGTTTCAGCGGTTGCATTCAATTCGGTTTGGGTTTGAGAGCACAATACGAAGCGGATCAGTCAGGTTCTAAAGGATTTGAATCAGACAACGACGGTTCTGCAAGTACTAACCTTCCTTTGACTACTTGTCAGTTTTCTAACATGACAATTGTTGGTCCAGTTCAAGCGATGGCTGATAATGCTATTCCAGGTAGTTATCCAGGTAATGCTGGTAAGCCTGGTAAATTTGCTGCTAACTATATTGCTGGTGCGCATTTGAGAAGAAATTCTGCGATGAGTATTTATAATTCTGTGATTAGTGGTTGGAACAACGGTATTTTGATCGATAGTAAGGCCGGTTCTTCTGGTGTTACTTGTGCCAATATCATTGCTGGTACTTCTAAGATGCAAAACAATATCGTAGCTGGGATTTCTAAAAACTTTGCTACCACTATTGGTGGAGCGGACAGCAGAAAATACGATGCAATTTCTGTTCTGAACGGAGCAGGTGATCAAACTCAAACTCTAGCTGCAAATCTTGATTCGACCAGCTTATCTTGGCCAGCTGGCACAACAGGTCCTAATACTTGGTTCTACTCAGCTGGAAACAGCAACAGGTACCAAATTGATTTTGCTAACCTTTACACCAATCCAGTGCAAACTGCTTGGGGGTTTATGGGAGCTCCGAACAATTTTAATTTTGTTCCTAAATCCGGTTCACCTGCTTTGACTGGGGCTTCATTTAGCAACGCGACCAATCCTTTCTTCCAATCAACTAATTATGTTGGTGCATTTGGCGGAACAGATTGGACTGCAACATGGGCTGAGTTTAACCCTCTGAATGCTGCTTACTAGTAGTAAGTTTTTTAATAATAAATAGTATAATGCAAAAGGGGGCACTGGCCCCCTTTTGTTGTATCAAAACCTCATCAAACAATGACATTTAAATTATCTTTCTCTTTTGCAATTAGTTCATTAGTAGCAGTGGCGATCCTCTTCAGTTCTTGTAAGAAAACTAAAGAAGATTATAAAGTAAGCAAGTTGATTGAATCCAAAGCAGAGCAGGATTCTTTGTTATTAGGCATCATCACTATTATTGAAGAGCACATTCCCGATACGGTGAAAAAGGCAGATCGTTTTCAACCGGAAAATAAAGCATTCTTTGAATCTAAATTAAATAAGTATGATTTCGAATGCCTAACAAAAAATGATAAAGGCGAATATTTATATTTTGTAAGGAAACCGGCTTACGGTGTGCCAGAGCTTTATGTTGGTTTAGCCGGAAAATTTAAATTAGATGCAAATAGGAAAATTACCGACTTTGAAGAATCATATCGTCTTTTTAGAATGCCTGCTCATGACCTCGATCGCAAAGGTATAGAGGTATATGAAGCATTCATCAATAATCAGGATCTTACCCAATTCCACAGAGACCTCGATACAGATCCTTACATAGAATTTCCTAATGAACATGTCGGTTACGATAAACAAAAACTGGACTGGTATTTCATTAAACCTTACTAATAGGTAATGTTCCAAGTGTTAATACTACGGTAACACACAGTTAAACATTTAGTAATTGCAATTGACGTAATTCGTATTCAGTTCGACTGAAATTTTTTTTGTTACCTTTTGTTAACGGATACCGAAGAAGTCGGTATCCGTTTTTTTTTGTTATAGTCTTAACCCAAAATATACTTCTTCCAATCAAACTGATCATCCTTAATCTTCCAAATGAAGCCATCGATGATGTAATGCGTCACTTGAGGCACAGAGAGGAGAGGAACGAGAAATGTAGCGAGGTGTAAATTGCTTACCGCAGGAATCGCACGGAATAAAATGAAGTACTCTGTATGCTCGTTCCAAATCAATGCATTCCAAAACCCTTCTTCTACGTAGGCTAGTAGTAATAAAATGAGAACATAAATAATTACACCTTTGTAAGAAAATAGAAAAGAATACCAGGCACGTTCTGTTTTTTGTTGATTCGTTTTTTTATTTCCGTACACCCAGATCAACATGATGTAAGGCACGCCGTGACAAATGACATTGAATAAAGTGAAAATTAAATCCGAATTAAAATAAACAATCCCAAAATACCAGGAAATAAAGGTGCCTGTTAGTAATAAGTATTTAGCTGTGTTGTATACTTTTTGGTGCAGGCAAAAATAAAGTTCCGCCATTGCGTACACGCCTATCGTTGCAAATAAAAAGACTAGCAACAAAGGAATGGCTGAGCTGAACGATTGAATAAAGAAATCATCTTTGACAAACCATACAAAAGAACGATCGCCGCTTAAATGCCAGATCAAAACGGGAATGACAGTAATGGTATAGACCAAGGTGTTTTCAAGTCGTGTAAACCATCGTGGTCGTTCTTCTTTTTGAACATAGATGCGAAGGAATCCATATTGCTGACGAATGAAATGAAAGACGGCGAGGTAAGCCAGGATGTGCCAGAAGAGCAGACTGTCTATACTGTAACATAAAATACCGATTACCCATACCAGTGCAGGAACAAGGGTAAGAATGGTTTTATGTTTTTGAAAAGTAGTCGGTTCGAAATATGTTCGGAACAAAGTACTGTATACATGTGATACATCTACTCCCAACACGACGAGTATCCAAAGGAAAGGAGAGACATCTTGTTCTGCAATAAAGTAATCAGGAAACAGAAAAATCAAACACAGAATAATGAACGGAGGTCCTACTACAAACAAACTGTCTGCAGTAGCGTTGAGAATCCAGTTGGATTTATTCTGATAGGATGTCATGATGTTGAAATGGATTGTACAACCTGTATGCCCTGGTAGAAGCCTTCTTCGAAAGTAGAGATGCCGCTCAAATCCGTGTGCGCAAAATAGATTTTTCCACGAATAGATTTTTTTGCTTCCTTACGTGCTGCTCCCCAGATGAAGTGTTTCACCGGTTTAATCATGGCATGTCCCCAAACGAAGGGTTCGAAGTTTAAAATGTTTTTCTCTAATGCAGGATAGACTTTTCTCATATCCTTTAACATCAGATCGGCCCATTCGCTGTGTTGTGTTTGCAGGATTTTTTTTCTACTGTATTGCTGTGCATCAAAGAGGCGGTAATAGGTAAAGTTTAATACCGGCTGATACCTGTTCAAGTGCTGATGTGAAGAGTTGATGTAGCCTAGGGAAGGGCTGTTGTATAACACATTGTCCCAACTCAAATCGGCTCCGCTTTTTTCTTCTAGTGTATTTTTTACCGTTATGTTGGCTACCATCCAGCTGGAATAATCAAATTGATTATAGGGCCTTTGTGCCAATTCAGGAATATTGGAACGAAAGTGTTTGATCACAAATTGAGGACAACACAAAATGACTTTTTTGCATTGTATTCTTTGTGGCTGCGAGGTTTTGACATTCAGATAATCCACTTCCAATAGATCATTTTTTTCGTTGACCTGATAGGCCAGTGCTTGCGTAATGAAATGTCCTTCCAGTTGCTGACGCATTTTATCCACCAGCCAACCATTGCCTTCCGGCCATGTCAGTACATCATGCGCTGTCCCATTGGTGGCTGTTCCTCTGCGGGCACAGAAGTAGTGCAATCCTGCCCATGCCGATACGTCGGAGATGCCTGTTCCATAATCGTCTTTACAGGAATAGTCGACATACCAATGCAGGTAGTCGGAAGTATAACCCTCAGCGAGTAGGTACTCTTTCATCGTTACATTGTCCAGCTTGCGAAAGGCTTCATCGGAAGAAGAACGGTCTAAAGGAAAATCGAATAAGTATTTATCGTCGTTTCCTTTTTGTTGTTTTAATGCATTCGTGAAGTCGATGAACCGTTTGATTTGCTGACGATCGTTTTCCGGTACTCCGAAATCCGGGATCAAACCGCTTTGCCATTTGCCATGAATAAACAAACGGTCCTCCGGCGCACTGCATAAATATTCTTCGTTGTAAGTGAGAGAACCATCTTCGTTCTCTTTTTCTATGACTCCAGCACTTTTGAGAAAGACAATGAGTTCTTTCATCGAAGGAGAAGGTATGGGAAGATAATGCGCACCCAATGGAAATTTGCCATGTGCATTGGAACCGTAACGGGAATTGCCACCGGCCTGTTCTTCCAGTTCTAAAATTTTGAAATTCAGATCTCCTTGATTCTTCAACGCCAATGCAGCACTCAGCGCGGAGATACCGGAACCGACAATGACATAGTCAGCCTGGTCAATGCGTGAGATTTTTTTCAACGGCATGTTCCATAACAAATGTCCTACTTTATAAGAAGCTGTTTTTAGTGTACCCGGAAGAATGGGTGTCGTTTGTTTGATCCAGGATATCAACGCACGAATCAATGGAATCGAAACCATTCCAAGAAGGATAAACCCTAAAAACTTTCTTCTGTTGAATGTACTCATGTCATGGAATGAACTTACTCCATTCTTCGTCAAAGTAATGAACCAAAGCCTGGTTGTTGAGCTTGTTGACTTCCGTATGTCTTGCTTCCATGTCTTTTGGAAAGTAAGTCATTTGTATGAAAAGTTCTTTATTGATGAACTTCAGGTTGGAAGGATAAGGCGTTCTTTGATTGAAGGAATGTTTGTACGCAATGATATATCCCCATTCTCCGAATGAAGGAATGTAGGTGTGGTAGGGCAGCGTATGAAAACCTGTATACGTTAATGTATTGTTCACACACCAAAAAGAATTGGGTGCGTAATAAGGAGAAGTAGATTGAATGACGATTGCTCCTTCCGGTTGTAGCAATTCATAAATGCGTTTGTAAAAACTGTAGCTGTATAATTTCCCAAGCGAGTAATTGGAAGGATCCGGAAAATCAATGATGATGGCCTGGTATTTTTGCGTTTGATTCATGGCCCAGATAAAGGCGTCTTCATTTTTTATTTCTACTCTGGGATCAGAAAGTGATTGTTGATTTAACTTGCTGAGTGCCGGATGGGTTTTAAATAATCGAGTCACTTCTTTGTCCAGATCTATCAGGTAGATTTTTTTTATCTCAGGATATTTCAATAACTCTCGTATGGCCAAGCCATCTCCGCCGCCCATGATGACGATGGTATCTTTCTTCTGTATATTCGACAGGAGTGGATGCACGAGTGCTTCGTGGTACCTGTATTCATCCAGTGTGGAGAATTGAAGGTTGCCATTCAGGAAAAGGCGAAGTTCTTTTTTATTGTTGGTGACAACGATGCGTTGATAGGGAGATGATTTGGATAGAATGACTTTATCCTGAAAAGCCAATGACTCTGAATACTGCTGAATGGTATCCGCGTACACAAAGGAAACGACCAGTAAGATCAGGATACTCCAGGCGATGGTCAGAATGGATTTGATCCAGTAGACTTGATTTCTAAAAGAATAGATCACCCACAGTGCGACAGCGGTATTGATGATGCCGAAAAATAAAGAAGTCCGTATCAGTCCGACATGCGGTACAAACAAAAGCGGAAAGATGAGAGAAGCCATCAATGCACCGATGTAATCGAACGTGAAGATTTCAGATACCAGGTCCTTGAATTCGAATTTGTCTTTCAACATCCGCATGAGGATGGGAATTTCTAATCCGATAAGAATTCCTGTCAGTCCTACTAAAGCATAGAGGATCAATCGGAAATAGACCACCTGCTCAAACAAAACAAAAAGCAGGATCGAACTAAAGCCTCCTACCAGGCCTACCATAAGTTCTATTTTAATGAACCAAAGTGTCAGGTTGCGATGGACGTAACGCGACAAATAAGACCCGATACCCATGGCGAACAGGTAGGTTCCAATGATGGTAGAAAATTGAGTAACAGAGTCACCCAATAAATAACTCGCCAATGTTCCTGCGATCAGTTCGTAAATCAAACCGCAGGTTGCGATGACGAAAACTGAAAGCAATAATAAGGTAGATTTATTAATTCCCCTTTTAAACTCCGGATGACTATCCATGAATAGCAGAAGCAATGATGATGGCAATGGCCAACATGAAACCGGCTGCCATGATAGCCAATGCATTGTTTTTGTTCACCAAAATTTCTTTCCAAAGATTTTCAGGCGTGATTTTTTCAATGACCCAGAACGAGACCATTAATATTGCGATTCCGATGAAGGAATAAACAACGGAAGCAAGAATGTACTTGATGTTGAAATAGTTTTCCATATGATTACGGTTATTTGTGATTTTGTTTGCCTTTAGGTTCCCACTTTTCTACGCTGGATCCCAGTATGCGTTTGCCGGTTAGGTTGCAGTATAATAATCCTGCTCCGAATAAAACCATGCTGGCCACGAGCCATGTGAGAATACTGTTTTTATTCATGTTCAATTAAATTACTCGTGCCCCATTTATTTGAATTGAAAATCGATTCCCATATGGCTATGAAAATAGGTATCACTAATCCGAGTGCTGTCAGAATGAAAAAGTTGCTCCATAAGGTGACGCCTTGTGTTACTTTAATGCTAAAACTATCTACCGTATTATTGTCAGACAATATAGGCTTTGCGATCATGCGGTATTTACCATCAGGTAAAGCAGATAATGTAATGTTGTTTTCTGTACTTCCTTCAGACCAGTTTTCTCCTCCGGTATAACCAAAATAATATTCCACTCCTTCATCGAAAAAAAACTCTTCTCCGGTTTCTTCATTGACCACAGTAAATGAAGCTTCCATCCAATTGTTGGATACGTTCGCGTGAAATCCAATGTCTACGGCACTGGTGCCCAGAAGACTTGAAGTAACAAAAGGCTCCGAGGTAAAAACATTGGAATCGTTATTTGTTAACGATCTCAAAGGAATGTTTTGGTTGTAAATTTCCTGAGGATCGTTAATTCCTTTAGTTAAAAAAACAAGAGCCATCATTGCTAAGATGAAAATGATACTGGCACGTTTAATTTGATAACTCTCCAGCCCAAGCGGAAAGGGCTGATTGGAATAGCCTCCGGAACGGTAAGGAAGACCAGAGGTATCCGGAAGTGAAAATATTTTTTTAACATCCGATTTGGACAGGTATTCTGTCTCAAACCAATGATCTCCATTGCTGCCCTTCTCATTGGTTAAACCATAAGGTGGAGAAATATATTCTTTCACCATGGGTTTGTCTGCTATTGAAATGTCCCAGTCAAATTCACCGGCTACACCAACGTAGGTTGTTTTGTAGTAATTGAAATACGTGTACTCGCGTTCTTTATAATCGAAGGTTGTTTTCTTATCTCTTGTGAATTCTTCCAGTGGATGAAAGAAGTTCCAGTGTCCCTCGTATTCGCTTATGAAATCGTGAGATCCGTCTTCTCCTTTTAAAATGTATTCTGTCCAATAGTAAGAGGCATTGGACTCTTTGACATTCAATGCACCGACAACCTGGAATTTTTTATTTTTATGAACGCCTTTTGTGCCAATGGGTATAGCGATTTGGACCGGAAGTGTAAACTGTCTTTTATGAATAAGCGCGCCTTTGTCTATTTGAAAAAAAGTATTGCAAGACACACAAGCAATATAAGGCGCCGCATCACCTTCGTAGCGAGGAATCTTTGCCTTGCATTTAGGACATTGATGGGAACCGTATGTAGGTAATTCTTTTGTACTATAGTTTGCCATGTGCTGTGCTATAAAAAATTATCTTTTTACTTCTGTTCGTTCTACAGCTGTCGCTTTAAAGTAAGCGCAACAATCTTCAAACAGGGCCCTTGATTTTTCATCGTTTACTTTTTGATAGTTTGAAAGGTAAATATCTAACGTAAGGTAATTGTGTTCAGGCCATGTATGAAAGGCAATGTGTGATTCTGTCAAACAGACAACACCTGTAAATCCAGCCTTATCAAAAGAGTGGTAATATTCGCCTAATTTATGCAACTCATAATAGGACAAACGTTCATCGATAAATGTTTGAAGTCCCTCATAAACGGAGAGAAGTTCTTGTTGTTCAGAGTGGATGGAACCTAGCACATGCAGGCCTGGAGAGTAACTCATTGGTGACTAATAGAATAAAAAACAATTACCATATTAAAAATAGAGAAATATTAATTTAATACCTATTTATTGAGTTTTATTTTTGGCTGTGTGTATATTGCGATTTCTTTTTAATCTTTTAATCGCTCTCTTTCTCATGGCTAAATCAGATTCCAAAATAGCTATAATCGGAGCATTGGCTTCTAACGTTGCCATTGCTATTGTTAAATTTATTGCTGCAGCAATTACAGGTAGTTCCGCCATGATTTCTGAAGGGATTCACTCTTTAGTAGACAGTGCCAATACCTTGTTATTGTTATTCGGATTACACCGTAGCAATAAATCTCCTAATGCAAAGCATCCTTTCGGATATGGGAAAGAACTTTATTTCTGGACATTAGTTGTAGCTACCTCTTTGTTCGCCATTGGTGGTGGGATGTCGATCTACGAAGGTGTGGAACACATGCAACATCCGGAACCATTGACAGATCCTACCTGGAACTATATTGTATTAGGAGCGGCATTGGTATTTAGTTCTATTTCATTTGTGATTGCCTACCGCGCATTTAAAAAGGGCAACGAAGATAAATCTGTTTGGAAAGCTATTCAAGAAAGCAAAGATCCTGGAACGTTTGCTATTTTGTTTGAAGACAGTGCGGATATACTCGGTTTGTTTGTCGCTTTCTTAGGCGTTTATTTCGGACATGCTTTACAAAATCCATACATCGACGGCGCAGCGTCTATTGTCATTGGTATTATACTTTGTACGACTTCGTTTTTCCTGGCTTATGAAACAAAAGGCTTATTGATTGGAGAATCAGCGGATCCGGAAGTACTGAAACAAATCACAGCATTGACATTGAGCGACGCTGCGGTTGATTACGTTAAGCCTCCATTGACTATGCACATCGGTGCGACGAACATTTTGCTTGCTTTAGGAATTAGCTTCAAAAAAGAATTGAGTGCAGAACAAGTGGCGGAAGCCATCGACCGTATCGAAGTAAGTATACGCAAAGCCTATCCGGATGTACAGCGTATCTATATTGAAGCGAAGTCGTTCGCTTATTTTGCGGAGAACAAATAGAACTATTTTTCTGTACGCGAATGAAAAATGTTTTTAACTAGGATTTCTCTTTTCATACCATCCCTTTTCTTTTGCTCTGCCAAAAGAAAAGAAACAAAAGAAAAGGCAGCCACCAAAAGCAATTGAGAAAAACATTGTGGATCCTTTACCCTTCACGTAGTTAATCGATAAGATGTTTTTCCCAATTCGCTCTTTTCCTGGACGCCCGCCGCACAAGGGTAGAAATAGAGCGGAGAAACTTTAATGGATGCTGCTCTTGCTCAAAATTCTTGCTGGGTCCGGTCCGGGCTTTCGCCACTCGCTTCCCGAAACAAGCAGATGTTTCAAAATAACTCACGTGTCGGGAGAGCTCAGACAATGGCTCTATCCCTAACGCAAATCTTATCAATCAATCTTACAGAAGAGCTCATTTTCTATATTTTCCCAAATCAGCTTGATTAAGCATTTTCACAGCATTCAGATTTTGTACAGAATTGCCTGTTATTTTTATTTTCAGATTGCAGCCATAGCACATGAAAATATTAGTAATCGATGACGAACAAGAATTGCTCAATTCTATTTCCAATTATTTGGATAAGGATCAGTTTCTATATGAGTATGCTCTGGACTTAAAGAGCGCGCGGTTGCGCCTTAGCGTAGGCGGGTTCAATTGTTTTATCGTAGACACAGATTTATCCGGTGGATCAGGTCTGGATCTGGTGAAAGAAATTAGAAAACAGAATCCCGACGCCTTTATCATTATTATTTCTGCTAAGCATTCAACGGAAGATAAAGTGGAAGGATTGAACAGCGGAGCCGATGATTACCTATCCAAACCTATTGCTTTGCCAGAACTTCAGGCTCGTCTACATGCCGTGTTGAGACACTACAAGCCTAGCATTAATGCACCAATAGAGGTAAATGAAATAAGAGTGCAAGCGGATACCTACCAGGTTTTTGTTCATAATCTAGAAGTTGCACTGACTAAAAAAGAATATGATTTGCTTTTGTTCTTTATCACCAATAAAAATAGAATTATTTCAAAGCTTGCCATTGTAGAGCATTTGTGGTCGAATTATCAGGATTTTAATGAATCGTATGATTTCCTTTACGCTCAAATTAAGAATCTTAGAAAAAAATTAACGACAGCAGGATGTACAGATTATATTCAGAATATTAATCGCATTGGTTATAAATTCAGAACAAATTAAGGTTAAGATGCTAATTACGCTTTATCATGCTGTATATTAGTAGCTTATTGATAAATAGCGACTTTAAAGTCAGTTATGGCAACTTCGTTAGTCCGTAATTATTCGGATAAATTTCAGAAAAAATTCATAAATTCTCCCATTTACAAACAGAACTATGCCGTTATTTTAAAGGGGAAACGTCAAATAGACTTTAATTTAAGCTAAATAAGAGCCCTTTTTAACCCATTAATATTCAAATTCTATAATTACTCTGCATTAATCAAGAATAACCTTTGCCATTAATATGAACATAATCCCTTCTAAAAGCACCAACACCTTATCATTTTCTATCAAAAGTACCATGAAAAGAATCATCATGATCATGAGTTTGGTAGCCTTGTTTGCCACAACAAGCTGTCACCATAAAAAAGAAGAAGAAGAAAAAGACAAATTTACAGGTACCACTCCTTTAAAAATGGACACGATGATTACCCGTGAGTATGTTTGTCAAATCCATGCCATACAACACATCGAGCTTAGAGCGATGGAAAGAGGTTACTTGCAGGAGATTTTTGTAGATGAAGGAAAGTTTATTAAAGAAGGTCAGATGATGTTTCAAATCATGCCTTTGCTTTATAAAGCTGAAATGCAGAAAGCGCAAGCTGAAGCAGACTTTGCACAGATTGAATATAGAAACACACAAAGTCTTGCAGACAGCAATGTGGTATCGGCAAATGAATTGTTGATGGCGAAAGCCAAATATGATAAAGCAAAAGCAGAGTTATCATTGACTCAGGTCCATTTAGGATTTACACAAATCAAAGCTCCTTTTAGTGGTATCATGGATCGCTTCCATGTAAGAAAGGGTAGCTTGATTGCTGAAGGTGATTTGCTGACTACACTTTCTGATAACAGTGAAATGTGGGTTTATTTTAACGTACCGGAATCAGAATACCTCGATTATAAAGCACATCAAACAAAGAAAGACAGTTTGATGAAAGTGAATTTGATCATGGCCAATCATCAACTGTTTGACTATCCTGGATATGTGAAAGCCATTGAAGCAGACTTCAATAATGAAACAGGTAACATTGCTTTCAGAGCGACCTTCCCAAATCCTAAAGGCCTGTTGAGACACGGCGAAACAGGTACGATTGAAGTAAAAGTGCCGCTTATAAATGCCTTACTTATTCCTCAAAAGGCCACGTTTGAAGTGTTGGATAAAAAATATGTTTACGTGATTGATAAAAATAACGTAGTAAAATCAAGAAGAATTACAGTAGGTGCAGAGATGCCTGATATCTATGCCATCACCAGCGGTTTGGCCGAAACAGATAGAATACTTTTAGAAGGATTGCGCAAAGTGAGAGAGAATGATACGATAACCTACGAATATGAGAATCCTAAAAAGATGCTTCATCATTTGAAACTGCATGCCGAATAATAGTTAGTATTTAAAAAATCAAGAAAATGTTCAGCACATTTATTCGTAAGCCAGTTTTCGCGATAGTTATATCTATCGTTATTGTTTTCGTAGGTATACTTTCTATTAATACACTACCGAAGTCACAATTCCCTGATATTGCGCCACCGATGGTGGTGGTATATGCTTCCTATCCTGGAGCAAGTTCTAAAGTATTGGTAGATGCCGTGCTTGTTCCCTTAGAGCAAGCGATCAATGGTGTTCCCGGCATGAAGTACATGTTTTCCACTGCAGCGAGTTCAGGGGAAGCCAACATACAGATTGTATTTAACCTTGGTGAAGATCCCAATGCAGCGCTTGTCAACGTACAGAACCGTATTGAACAAATGAAGATGAGACTTCCTGCCTTGGTGCAACTGGAAGGTATTGTCGTTCAGCGTTTGCTGCCCAGTATGTTGATGTATGTCAACTTATACAGTAAAGATACGGTCAACGCCGATATGAAATTCGTATTCAACTATGCTTACATCAACATGTTGTCAGAGTTGCAGCGTATCAATGGTATCGGTCTAGCCAGGATCCTGGGTAGCCGTCAGTACGCAATGCGTGTGTGGTTGAATCCGGATCGTATGCGAGCTTACAATATCAGTTCGCAAGAAGTCATGAAGGCGCTGGATGAACAAAGTATTATCGGATCTCCGGGGCGGCTTGGTCGAGCCGATAGCAAGCAGTCTCAGGCGATTGAATATGTATTGTCTTATAAGGGTAGATACACAGATCCTGAAGAGTATGAAGACGTCATCATTAAAGCCAATCCAAATGGTGAAGTACTGCGCTTGAAAGATATTGGTAAGGTAGAATTGGGAAGTGAATACTATGATATTTATTCCAACAAGGATGAATTCCCTTCTGCAGCGATCATGTTGAACCAGAATTACGGTAGTAACGCGGTAGAGACGATTGAAAGGGTAAAATTAAAACTAGAAGAATTAAAGAAAGATTTTCCTCCTGGCATGGAGTACGAAATCGCTTATGATGTATCGAGCTTTCTTGACGCTTCGACAGAAGAGGTTGTTCATACCTTGCGAGATGCATTTATCCTCGTAGCTCTTGTTGTATTCATATTCTTAGGCGACTGGAGGTCCACATTAATCCCAACGTTGGCCGTTCCGGTATCACTCATCGGAGCCTTCTTTGTGATGCAGGCCTTTGGTTTGACCATTAACCTGATCACGTTATTCGCTCTTGTATTGGCTATTGGTATTGTGGTCGATGACGCGATTGTCGTCGTCGAGGCCGTGCACGCCAAGATGGCGGAGAAGCACCTTACACCTTATTTTGCTGTGAAAGAAGTATTGGGTGAAATCAGCGGAGCGATCATTGCCATTACTTTATTGATGACATCGGTATTCGTTCCGGTAGCCTTCATGTCCGGTCCGGTGGGGATGTTCTACCGACAGTTCTCCATTACCATGGCATCTGCCATCATTATCTCGGGTATCGTAGCGCTTACGCTTACGCCGGTTTTGTGTGCGATCATCTTAAAAGATACACACGGACAACCAAGGAAGAAAACATTGCTCAATAGATTCATCGATAGTTTCAACGTAGGTTTTGAAAAGCTTACCGGTAAATACGTTTGGTTGTTAAGATTAATTGTTAACAGAAGGGTCATTACGTTTGCTATGTTGCTCGCCTTTGGTTTTGGTATTTTCGGATTATCAAAAAATCTTCCTTCCGGTTTCGTTCCCGCAGAAGATCAGGGTATGATTTACGCGATCCTTCAAACACCATCTGGTTCAACATTAGAAAGGACATACGCTGTCAGCCGTCAATTGCAGGAGATCGCGAAGACCGTAGAAGGTGTACAGTCCGTTTCTTCTCTGGCAGGTTATGAAGTATTGACACAAGGACGTGGATCTAACTCTGGAACTTGTTTGATCAATTTGAAACCTTGGAACGAGAGAAAAAATACTGTAAGAGAAATCATCGAATTATTAGATGAGAAAGCAAAAGAGATTCCCGGAGCAGCGATTGAATTCTTTGATCCGCCGGCAGTACCAGGATATGGTGCAGCAGGAGGTATCGCTTTGCAATTGTTGGATAAAAACAACACGGTTGATTATAACAAATTGGGCAAAGTGACAGAGAAGTTCATGGACGATCTTGCGAAGAGAAAAGAACTGACCTCTTTGTTTACTTTCTACAGAACAGATTATCCGCAGTACGAGTTGGAGATTGACAACCAGCAAGCCATGCAGAAAGGTGTTTCGATTCATGCCGCCATGGAAAACCTTTCACTCATGGTAGGTAGTACCTACGACATCGGTTTTATTAAATTCAACCGTTTCTTTAAAGTGTTCGTTCAGGCTTCACCGGAATTCAGAAGATTGCCTTCAGATATTTTGGGTATGTATGTGAAGAATGATCACGGTGAAATGGTTCCTTATTCTGCCTTCATGAAATTGAAGAAGACACAAGGGATTTATGAGATCAACCGATACAACATGTACACGACCTCTTCGATCCGATGTGATCCGGCTGCGGGCTACAGTAGTGGTGAAGCGATTGCAGCGATACAGGAAGTAGCGAAAGAAACGTTACCGAAAGGATATGACATCGACTGGGCTGGTCTTCAAAAAGATGAAGTGGCACGTGGTAACGAAGCCGTTTATATCTTCCTGATCGTACTGGTCTTTGTATATTTGGTTCTTGCGGCACAGTACGAAAGCTTTATCCTTCCGTTGATTGTTATCTTGTCTTTACCGGCAGGGATTTTCGGAGCCTTCTTATTCATCAAGTTATTTGGATTGGCCAATGATATTTATGCTCAGGTGGGGCTCGTCATGTTGGTCGGTTTGCTCGGTAAGAACGCTGTATTGATTGTTGAATTTGCGGTGCAGAAACAACAGCAGGGAGCTACCGTACTGGAAGCGGCGATTGAAGGTGCCAAGGCACGATTCCGTCCGATCTTGATGACATCATTTGCTTTCATTGCGGGATTGATTCCACTGGTTATCGCACATGGTCCTGGCGCCATTGGTAATCGTACCATTGGATCAGCATCACTTGGAGGTATGTTATTTGGAACTGTTTTCGGAGTAATTCTTATCCCAGGATTATATTACGTATTCGGCAAAATGGCTGAAGGACGAAAACTTATTCAAGATGAAGATGAAACACCATTAACCGAAGACCGTCACAATCATGTTTAAAAATAGTTTAGTTAAATACTTAGGGATCATTTGCATTTGCTTTCTGTATACTGCTTGTAGTGTAAAATCTTTAGTCAAGAAAACAGAAAGCAAAGAAGTTCCCGCGAGTTATGTAAATGCAAAGGATAGCAGCAACAATGTTGCTAAACTCAAATGGAAAGAATTCTTTACTGATCCCAATCTTGTGGCGCTCATTGACACGGCACTGGTAAAGAATCAGGAACTGAACATCTTTTTGCAAGAGATCAATATTGCTAAAAATGAAGTGCGGGCACGCAAGGGAATGTATTTGCCTTTCGTAAACGGAGTTGGCAATGCCGGTATCGCAAGAACACCACTATACACCAGCCAGGGAGCGAGTGATGCCGTGAATGACATCACACCGGGACGAAAAGTGCCTGTTAATCTGCCGAATTTCTCGGCCGGCCTGAGCGCATCATGGGAGTTGGATGTCTGGAAGAAGTTGCGCAATAGTAAAAAGGCAGCCATGTTTAGATTTCTGGCTACTCAACAAGGCAAGAATTTTCTGGTGACTAATCTGATTGCTGAAATTGCCAATTCGTATTATGAATTGATGGCATTAGATAATCAGTTATCGATATTGAAAAACAATATTGGAATTCAGCAAAATGCGTTGGAAATTGTAAAACTGGAAAAACAATCTGCAAAGGTGACAGAACTTGCTGTTCGTAGATTTGAAGCAGAAGTATTGAAGAACCAAAGCCGCCAGTACTATATCGAGCAGTCTATTATAGAGTCTGAAAACAGAATCAATTACCTCATGGGTAGATTCCCTCAACCTATTGCAAGAAGTTCTGAAACATTTCTCAACATCATGCCAGACACTCTGCATTTTGGTGTACCGGTGCAGTTGTTGGAGAACAGACCTGATATCATAGAGGCAGAGCAAAGACTTGTAGCCTCCAAGTTGGATGTGAAAGCAGCCAAAGCTAATTTCTATCCTACTTTAATGGTCAATGCAGGCTTGGGTTATCAGGCCTTTAGTTTACAGTATTTGATTTCCTCTCCTGAGTCTCTTGTATTCGGTATCGCTGGACAGCTCGTGGCTCCGTTGATCAACAGGAATGCCATCAAGGCTACTTATTATACGGCTAACAACAGGCAGGTGCAGGCTGCTTACTATTATGAGCAGACTATTTTGAATGCTTATATTGAAGTGGCTAATCAACAATCTAACATCAGTAACCTGGAAAAAACTTACCAGTTACAAACACAACAAGTACAAGCCTTGACC
>JACMQM010000045.1 GCA_014376985.1 Cytophagaceae bacterium
ACGCACGCTGGACAGATCAATCGCTGCGTGTAAAATATTAGAGTTGATTTTATCGTTTACGAGTTCCATTAATTCCAACCCGTTTGTTTCTCCGATCAAGTCTCCTTCTAAATGAAGAAATAAAATTTGATCTTTTATGTTGCTAGTGTAATTCATGGATTATATACTTTCTGTTTTAGCTGTTTTAAACTCACAATTCTGTTTTGTACATTTTCCATACAAAATCAACGAATGGTGCATCACTTCAAAATTCAACAACTCTCCTACCATGGTTTGTATGTTGTAAATCCGGGGATCACAAAACTCCGTTACCCGATGACATTCTGTACAGATCAAGTGATCGTGCTGACGAAATCCATAGGCCTTCTCGTATTGCGCCATGTTGTTTCCAAATTGATGTTTGGAAACCAAATCACAATCCACCAGGATATCCAGCGTATTGTATACGGTTGCACGACTTACCCGATAGTTCTTGTTCTTCATACTGATGTACAAGTTTTCCACATCGAAATGCCCTTCACGAGAATAGATCTCTTCAAGGATTGCGAAGCGTTCGGGGGTTTTGCGAAGATTTTTATTTTCCAGGTATGCGGTAAAAATCTTCTTAACCTCTTCTAACATAGACTCTTTTATAGCCATAGAGGTGTCAAAGATACAGATTATTAATTAAAATGATAATGAATGGCTTTTAAATAATTCTCGACACTGAAATGATGTCAGGTATCGTTTTCATCTTCATGCATAAACGATCAAATTGACGACCGTCCTGAACATCCAAGGTGATTTTACCTTCAAAAACACCATCGTTAGTGTTGATAAGTATTGAACGAATGTTCACTTTCAATTCATTAGAGATAACACGTGTTACATCATTTACAATACCCATTCTATCTGCACCTTTGAGGTAAATACCTGCCTGGAAAGGTAAATCCTTTTGAGTAGACCAACGCACTTTGATGACGCGATATCCATAGTGCGACATCAATTCCACCGCATTGGGACAAGAGGTACGATGTATTTTAACACCCTCACTCACAGACACAAAACCAAACACGTCATCACCAGGGATAGGATTACAGCATTTGGCGTAACTGTAATCAACAGCTTGTAAGTTATCTCCGATCACTAAGCCGCCGCTGTCCTGAATTTGTTTAATGGCTACATCAGGATTGATGGTAATGGCTTCTTCGGAAATTTTCTTAACAATTACAGGGGCATCGAATGCCCTTTTTATCTCTTTGGGTTCAATGATTTCTTTGGCAACATCGATGTACAATTCAATGGCATTTTTTGCATTGAAATATGTCAACATCTTTTGCAGGGATTCTGCGCTGAAGTCTTTCTTGATCTGTTTGAGTTTACGTTCTATGATAGACTTCCCTTCCGCCGCGATTTTCTTGCGATCATCTTTCAGGTAATCTTTGATGCGAGCTCTGGCTTTAGAACTTACGACAAACTTTAACCAATCTTCCGATGGTTTTTGTTTTGCCGATGTTAAAATTTCTACCTGATCACCGTTATTCAATTTATGACTGAGAGGAACCAACTTTTGATTGACTTTTGCACCGAGGCAATGCACACCTATCTCAGTATGAATTTCAAAGGCAAAGTCTAATGCAGTAGAGCCATTTGGCAAAGTCACCAGCTTACCTTTCGGTGTAAAAGCAAAGACTTCTTCGTTAAATAAATTTTGTCTGAAGTCAGCCACAAACTCCAAGGCAGAATAATCATTGCGTTCGATCATTTCACGCACTTTCTGGATCCATTGCTCTAAGCCATTTTGCTTGGGGGTTGCTTTACCCGCTGTGCCATTGGGAGCTTCTTTGTATTTCCAATGCGCGGCATAACCTTTCTCCGCAATATCATCCATGCGTTCTGTACGGATCTGCACTTCTACCCATTGGCCCACTCCGCTCATTACGGTAGTATGCAACGATTCATAACCATTTGCTTTGGGCGTACTGATCCAATCACGCAAACGATCAGGGCTTGGCTTATAAAAGTCGGTAACAATAGAATAGGCTTTCCAACAATCTGATTTCTCTTCTTCAGGCTCAGAATCCAGGATGATGCGGATGGCAAACAAATCATAAATCTGCTCAAATGAGATTCCCTGCTTGTCCATCTTTTTATTGATAGAAAAAATAGATTTAGGTCTTCCTTTGATAGTAAACTTCAATCCTGCTTTCGTAAGTGAATCTTTTATAGGTATAATAAAATCACTGATAAATTTATCACGCGCGGCTTGTGTTTGTTTGATCTTTTGAGAGATTGAACTGTAACGTTCGGTATTGGTGTATTTTAAATAAAGATCTTCTAATTCTGTTTTGATGGCATACAAACCCAAACGATGTGCTAAAGGAGCATACAAGAAAATTGTTTCCGAGGCGATTTTCAATTGTTTGTCACGCGGCATGCTATCCAGTGTACGCATGTTGTGCAGACGATCGGCCAACTTAATCAGGATGACACGTACGTCATCGCTGAGTGTGAGAATCATTTTACGAAAGTTCTCCGCCTGCAAAGAACTGCGGCTATCAAAAACACCGGATATTTTAGTTAAACCGTCAATGATCTTCGCGACTTTAGGACCAAAGTCTCTTTTGATGTCACGAAGTTCTAATGAAGTATCTTCCACGACATCGTGCAATAGAGCCGCTACCAAAGAAGTGGTACCCAAACCGATTTCTTCCACGGCAATTTGAGCTACAGCAATGGGATGATAGATATAAGGCTCTCCGGATTTGCGGCGCATGTCCTTATGCGCTTCCAGTGCTGTGTAAAAAGCTTTCTTGATGATGAGAGGATCCCCATCCTGCATAATGGGTTTAGCATCACGCAGTAATTTTCTATACCGACGTAAAATCTCTTTATTTTCCTTCTCTAAATCTATCTCCATGTTACCAATTAGCGAGTTTTTATCGTTTTTTCAACCTCTAAGTAATATTAATGCAAAAAGGTATTGCTATTTTATTTTTTTGTATAACTTTGCACTCCCAAAGCGGATGTGGCGAAATTGGTAGACGCACTAGACTTAGGATCTAGCGGGGCGACCCATGGGAGTTCGAGTCTCTTCATCCGCACTCAATTGAAACAAACCCTCTTCCATTTTGGCTGAGGGTTTGTTTATTTTAAAGGGTTCTGTAAATACAGCAACAGTTTGAGCAAGAGCAAGAAAGAATAATTTATTGCTTTTTTCAACACTTTGCTGTTCGGCTGAGGGATAGAAGCGAAAAGCCCACAGCGAGCCTTAAATTAAATAATAACCTGATTAGTAGATCCGAGCGAGGACTTGTAGCGTATAGCCCGACCCCGCGCATCGAACCTTAAATTAAAACGTAATGTTAGTTTGCGGGGGCAGCCCCAAATAACTTCTGAACACTTAACAATTATTAACTGAATTAAATTTCAGAACTATTTACTTAAAAACTAAATCTCTACACCGTGGAAATCACTCTTGAAAAACAAGGCGAAAGCAAAGCTACATTGAAAGTACATCTTCTAGCCGCTGATTACGAACCGAAGATTCAGGAAAAGCTAAAAGATTACGGAAAGAAAGTAAGTCTTAAAGGTTTCCGCCCAGGTAAAGTACCTGCTTCTCTTGTACAGAAGATGTATGGTAAAAGTGTAAAGGTGGATGAGATCAACAGCCTGGTCATCAAAAGTCTTCAGGAATATATTCAACAAAATAAACTACATGTCATCGGTTATCCACTACCGAAAGCAGACAGCGGTAAAAATCTGGATTGGGACAGTCCTGTAGATTATAACTTTGACTATGAAGTGGGTTTGGTGCCTGCCTTCAAATACGATCTATCTGATAAAATCAAATTGGACCAATATGAAATCGGTCAGTCTGAGGAGTCAGTAAAAACAACCTTGGAAAACCTTCGCAAGCAATACGGTCAAATGTCTGACGGTGAAGAAGTGAAAGAAGGAGATTTTGTGAACGGGGAGCTGAAAGAAGTGAACGGGAACTTTAGCAGCAACACCCTTGTTCCTACAAACAGATTAAACAAGAAAGGATTAGCT
>JACMQM010000007.1 GCA_014376985.1 Cytophagaceae bacterium
AGGCGTATATGAATTTTATAAAAACGAGCTGCATTCTTTTACTTGCCGCTCTTACCATTGCCTCTTGTTCTGTTCATAATACAGGACTTAGCGCTCAAAGACCATTCATCAATATCGAATGGGAAGACATGGAATATGTAAGAGACGTGCAAGACACCACCGTACAAAGCTATCTATTGGGTTTTATTCCAGTGGGAGGCACACGATTCAGAAAAGGATCTGTAGACGGAAATGTCATCAACATCTCTGCCTTCAGCAGAAAAAGAGGCCTGAGAAATGCGATTTACAACATCATTCAGAAAGCACCGGATGCAGACTTTGTGATCCCTACTTACCAATTCACTAAAATTGACCGTATGTTTTTGGGAAGAAAAGAATACATCACCTTGCGTGTAAAAGCATTCCGTATCAAAAGCAAAGAAATCCAATTAACCCCTGCTGATACTATAAGAATACCAGCCGATACTATTAGATAAACATGAATACTTATTCTTCTATTTCCATTTTCAGTAAAAAACTATTCAGGCTACAGTTTATCTTGTTGTTCTGTATAGTAGGCTTAAGCATTCTATCGTCTTGTAAAAAAGACGTCGTTGATCCGCTTTTATTATCGGTGAACCCCAATGTGCTGGTGATGAATATTACTGGAGGAACAAATCTTGCATTAACCATCAATGCCAGCGGACCGAAGAATCTTCAGCGGTTTAAAATGGAAGTACAGCGTGATAACGTCAAAACTATTTTACTCGATAGTGTGTTGAACTGGGGTAATAAGTTTTCTTTCTTGTATAACTACACTGTACCGACAAGCAATGCGAATTACAGTCAGGTGATTGTATTTACTGTATTGGATGCTGATGGCAATACGGCTCAAACCAGTCGTACCATGAACGTTTCAGCAACGTCTACCGTGCCAACAGAAAAGACTGGAATAAAAATAGCCACCAAGCAATCTGGTAATGCTGATGCCTTTGATTTACTGAATCAGGAAGCCTTAATGTCTGATTTGACGGCTACTACTTTACAAGATATATTGGATGTACCTTATACGACTGCATCTATGCTTTCGCATTCATTGAAATCCAATAACAATGCGAAGTTCTTATCCTTTGATGGTTTTAATTATCCCAATGCTACAAAAGAATCCATTGAAAGCGCGTTCAACTCTGGTGCCTCTGTAAGCCAAATCAATAACTTAGCCGCTGGTTCTATTGTATTGGTACAAACAAACAGAGGAAGCATAAAACGTTATTATGCCATTCAGATCACTGCTGCTAATGAAGACGTAGGAAACAATGACTTCTACCTGTTCAGCATGAAGTATTAATTGTACTTACAGCAAATAAAAAGAGTCACGCTAAAACAGCGTGACTCTTTTTTATGCTCAATACTTTTCTTTTATTAAGAAGTAGGATTTGTTGCCTTACGGTAAGTAAATTCTGTACAGATGTTTCTGCGTACAAAACGCGCCGGTGTGTTGGAGTTCAATAGTTTGTTGTACACATTACTTGGTACTTCAAAATACTCGTACACACTGCCATCAGAGAAATTCACAGTCAGTATTCTTGCCTTGTAGTTATAATCTAATACATTGGCTTCACTGATTGTTTTTTCATACTCTTCCTTATTCAGCTCCAATGTTTCAGCATTAATACTCACTAGGAAATTGTATGCTTCAATATATTCCTTACTCTTTTCTTCTGCATCCAATTTGGCCTCATCGTTTCCAGAAAATTTATCCGGATGCCATTCCTTCATCAACCCTCTGTAGATAGATTTCAACTCCTTCAATTCGACGGTTTTGTCGACATTTAATAATTTGCGGTAATCCGCTACCTTTTTCATTATAATAAAGTGGTAAGTGGTAAGTGATAAGTCCCAATAGCTATCGGGATAATTAATAAGCCACAAATATAGGCATTAAAACATAATCCTTAAAGTTAAACTACTCAAAATCTTACATTAAACTCATAATATGCCCACTTACAAACACCACTTTATTTCACAAACAAATCAGCCAAAAACAGCTCTAAATGCTCCCAGGAACGTTTAGCAGCCAATTCGTTATAGGCCGCGCCTTTGGAATTATCATTTCCGGCAGCCGGTTCTGTAAAGGCATGCACGGCGTTGGCATAATAAATCATTTGCCAATCGGCTTTGCCCGCGCGCATTTCCTGTTGAAAAGCATTGACTTGTGCTTGCGGCACATAAGGATCATCTGCACCGTGCAAAACCAAAACTTTCGGAGATATAGCAACATTGGCGCGTGTGGTGTCTTTACCTAATCCACCGTGGATGGAAACTACACCTTTTACCGGTAAGGATCCCCTAGCCGCTTCTAACGCACCAGTACCACCGAAACAGTAACCGATCACCGCAATGTTGGCCGGATCTGCTCCTTGCTTGACCAATTCATCGATGGCTGTTTTAATTCTGCCCTGATAGATGAGAGGATTATTTTTATAATAACTGGACAGGTCTCGCGCCTCTTGTATGTTTTTCGGATTCTTGCCTTCTCCGTAAATATCCGCTACCAAGGCATGATAACCCAAAGCCGACAACTGATCTGCCGAATGATTGGAATGTTCATTCACTCCCATCCATGCAGGGATAACGACTACACCAGGTATACTTTTCTTTGATGATTTAGCTTTCGCCAAATACCCGACCAAAGGATCCTGACCATCCATATAAGAAAACGATTTGCCTTGTCCATGAGAGGAAAAAGCAATTAATGAAAATAATAAGAATGTTGCTGTGATTTTAAATTTCATAAGATAAAATAGAATGAGGTTGATATTTTATTTCCTCGTAGGAATATATAATCAACAACAACAAAGAGAGCAAGAGGTTCAAGTTTCTGATAATTTTATTTGTTAAAATGCTTATGGCTAATGTTTCATTTCTAAGCATGCAAGTAATTGGGGCGTGTCCCTACGGGCCGGGCTATCGCTGCAAGTCCTCGCTCGAAATTCTGCAGTGCATAACCATGCTAAAAGCCTCGCTGCGGGCTTTTCACTCTATCCCTCACGCAACAGTTGATTTCACTTCATTTTTTTTCGATTTTAAAATTTTATCTATACTACTCTAGATATTTAATCAAACACTTATGAAAAAGCTATTACCGTTTTTGATTTTATTTCACGCTTCTTTTTTACTTCAGTCACAAACGGCTAAAGATATATTTACCAACAGCACCTATACCTGGCTGGGCATTGATTACTCACAGGTAAAACTCATCGGATATTTTAGTCAGTTTTAGGAAGTCGGTAATGTCAGTCCTGCAAATTAAAAAACACCTACTTTCACGCCTGGAATAATTTGATATTGAACAAGCGCACCAAGTATGACATTGAGGCAGCTTTGAGAAAAGAATACATTCAGTATGACATTACCAAAGTCACAACTAAAAACGCAGAAACTCCATTAGAACAATTGGAAGCCATTAACGCTCTTTTTTATAATGAACAAAAAATACAAGAATTTGTAAACCGTTATTCTTTTCAGGATAAAAATGATATAGGTATTTTATTCATTGCCGAAAGTCTAAGTAAGAGTTCTTTGAAACATAGCAATGACGCTATCTATGAATCTTTTATAAATTATCATATTTGCCTACTGCATGTTGCAGCAGGAAACAAATGACATCATCTATCAAACGCAGATAATTCTTGATTAAAAAAAGGGTTTCAAACAATTGCTTGAAACCCTTTTTCCAATTCAGACGAACAAGATTTAAAGAAGTTACTTATTTTTTAATATCGATTGGAATAATCAATTTAAAGCTAACATTTCTTCCCATATTATAAACACCACTTCTTCCGGTAGTATAATTAGGATCACCATACTTCAACCTGCTCATGTTGCTTTGGTAAGCTTCATCCGTCAAGTTACTGCAATAAATGTACAGCGAGAAAAGCGTCTTATCATTTGAAGTAACATCCGTACCAATACCCGCATTAACCAATGTATAAGATGGAGTTACTGTTTCATTGTCAAATTTGTAATAAATCTTATTCTGCTGGAAGTAATAATCTACGCCAACTTTTACATACAGATTCTTAAAGACATTGCTTACTTTTGAAAACACATACTTCAATTCTGATTGAAACTTATAAGGTGGCGTATAGGGTAAATATTTCGTAGAATCTCCTTGTTTTTTTTGAATGGCATTGACCATAGAAAACGCATTCTTAAAATGCATTCCATTTATAGCACTGGGATGAATATCCAACACCGCTTCCCCACCAGATAACACGGCATCACCGGAAACATACTTGAAGGTCGGTCCTGACATACCGGCAACAAGATCAGTACGAATAGAATCTCCCCCAGAAGTACTGGCTAACTTTTCAGCAAAAATATAATGGTTGATCTGGTTAGCAAAAGCATTCACTTCCACAGAGTAGTTTTCAGTATTCACACCTACTGTTGCGTCAATTTGCAAACTGCTTTCCGGTTTCAATTTAGCATCTCCTATTTCATAAAAAGGTGTACCATCGTGTATACCATTCGAACCACTCTCTGCTATATTAGGTGCTCTATAGCCTCTGGAAAGATTTAGCTTTGCATAAATGTTTCTTGTAAAATCATACGTTGCTCCAACACTTGCCGAAACTCCTGCAAAATTTGAATTATAGGCATAAAATCGATGTACGGAATTGCCATCTGCATTATTCACTTTGACACCACTTGAATCAATGTATAGATCCTTCGCTAACAATAGCCTGTTGTCGTACCTCACACCGGCACTCACCGAAAGTTTGTCAAATCTTTTCTTGGCAATGGCAAACAAACCCAAGTCAAATAGATTGTACGCAGGAATTAAATATACAGTACCTCTGTTCTCTGATTTTTGCTGCATACCATTTGCACCAACCGACAACTCAAAATTATTTTTTTCAGCAAATACATAACGAATATCATAGTTGAGTGTACGCAGGTAAAAAGAATTATTGTAGACATCACCAATGGTAATATCATTTGCTTCCTGTCTGAAATTTTGCTGATAGCCAATCCTTACACCCAGCAATCCTGCACCTAGAGCAATTTGATTATCCAATACGGCTTTATAATGTCTTACGCGCTGATGGATAATAGGAAAAATATTATACGCTTTCAATTCCTGATCAGAAGCAATCGCCAAGCTGTCTTCTCCTGCACTATCCACTACATGCTTTGTAAATTTTCCAGTAGTGCTATCTCGAGACCCTTCTACAATTCCTAATCGCAGATCGAAAACACTTAGTGTTAAATGAGAATAACCCCAGTTGCGATTAATTCCAACCATGGCTTTTCCGTCACTTTCTGAATAACCAGAATTGTATACATAGCTGTCATATTTATTTCGATAAGCGTGTGCTTGCTTATTCGAATAACGAATATCCCAAACAAAACCTTTGATATTACCAGCCAGGTTGATTGATTCGCCAAACAAACCAGTATTGCTTTGATAATTGGCCAATACATTTGCTCTTATTTTTCCTACTGGTAATGTAGGCGCTTCCAACATGTTGATGACACCAGCCATCGCATCAGAACCATAACGCAAACTGGCAGGGCCTTTATAAATCTCTACTTTATTCACAGAATATTCATCCACTTCAATTCCAAATTCATCTCCCCATTGCTGACCTTCCTGTCTGACTCCGTCGTTTACTACCACCACTCTATTGTATCCCAAACCTCTTATAACTGGTTTTGAAATAGCAGGACCGTCTGTAATTTGAGAAACGCCTGTTGTACTGGCAATCGCATCAATAATATTCGTAGCACTCATTTGCTGCATATCTACTTGTGTCAATATATTAATGGGAATGGGAGTATTTTGTCTCTCGGTTGCTGAAGCACCTCCCGTCACAATCACCTCGTTTAGTTGCATGGTAGATTCATGCAAAATAAAATTAAGAGAAGGAGTAGATTTGATATTGACTTCTTGAATATAAGAAGCATATCCCACGTAACTGACTTCAATCAGGTACGTTCCATTGGGAATATTCTTAAAACTATAGTGTCCACTTTCATCTGACAATGCACCTATTTTCAGATCGGATAAATAAACTAAAGCCCCCGATATTCCTGAACTGTCTTTGACATTCAGAACTCTTCCAGACAATATATGTTGAGCAAATGCAGAAGTACTTAAAAACAAAAAAAATAACCAAACGATGTATAATTTTCTCATAGCCGTTAATAAATTATAATAATAGAAAAACCATAATTGCCCTGGACATGAAAGTATTATAAAAATTATTTTACAATAACATGCCCTTGTCTAAAGGGAATTAGGCAGCAAAGGAAGAGAAAAATAAAAATGAAGGTGGCGGAGATTCTATGGTTAAATCGCAAGAAGAATAATAAAAAGACAAGCGACTTTGATATTCTTGCTGATTACTAAAATAAGACTCATCGCTAGTCAACTGTAAGCATAGGAAATCTCTAATCAATACAGTAGGCTTGAAAGACATTTTACCACCCAATCTTTCACTTTTGATGGAACCGGTTAAACACTCTTCCAATTGAGTCATCAGCCTATTTTCATCTTCGTCTATGCGACAGTAAAAACATATAGAATCATTTGTTTCTTCGATAGATAAAATATCGAACAGCTTATCCTTAAATCTGAATTCATCCTCCTCCAGCCAGGTTAATTGTCCTTCAATAAAACCATCTACTCCTTTTTTAAAAGACAAAGTAGTGGTGTATTGATCAGCATATCCAGAAGTATGTTGAATAAGTGCTACCTGCTGTTTAATTTTTGACAATTGATTATAAAAAACTACGTAATACAGGAGGTAGCTGTACACGAATAAAAAAGCCATTAAAAAAAAACCTATTTTTTTAATCACGGGTAACCGGTAACAAAACAACATGAGTAGTTCGATTGTAACTGTACAGTGCAAGATGTACAGCCATTGGTACTACATCAAATACTTAAAACATTACAATGATAAACCATTCATACCTGAAATTTTAATATTCTAGTGAAAACCCCAAAGAGTCAAATTTTAGGTACTGATTATATAATTCGCTAATTTCTTAAAAAATGTTGGCGGAGTGGGCTTTTCTCCTTATATTTGCACCCACATTTAGGCAACGTATTCTTGTTAAAACTTTGTTTTTCAAGGAGATAATGTTCTAAAAATTGACTCCGTAGCTCAGCTGGATAGAGCAACTGCCTTCTAAGCAGTAGGTCAAGCGTTCGAATCGCTTCGGGGTCAC
>JACMQM010000348.1 GCA_014376985.1 Cytophagaceae bacterium
GGGCGTTTCTTCTTGAATAAAGAAGGCAAATTGCAATTCGACCCTGAATTGACAGACCATTTTTCTGGTGACACCTTTGGATTAAAAGAGTTTATTGTTCAACCCATCGACAGAACCACTTATACTATGTCTACAAACTATCCAAAAAACACACCTTCAAAAAAAGCAACTGATAAAGCAAACGACTCCGAAGCCGTATCAGGCAGCGCCTTGAAAACAATCTTGATCATGATACCCATCGTATTATTGGTAGCCATTGGCGGATTGTTTGTATTCATGAAACAAACGGATACAGATTCTATAGCCGGTATTGATGTCATGGAATTATTAGGTATGAAAGATCATCAAAAGAAGGTAGTCGCTGATACTGTTGCTTTAACTCCTGTAGAGCCAATAGCACAAGCTATAGTTGAAGATACCAATGCTGTGTATTCCGTTGTTGTAGGTTCTTTCCAGAATGACCATCATGCGCAAAAATTTAGCAAGAAACTCAATAAAAAAGGATTGTCAACCGTTGTGGTAGAAGGTGACGGTTATTTTAGAGTAGCCCTTGATAATGTAGGAAACAAAACGACTGCTCTGGGAAAACGAGAAGAACTGTTAGCCAGTTATGGCGAAGACATCTGGATCATGAAGAAATAATCAGGTTTTCCTGAATAAACCATGCACATCAATTACAGAACAGACGAGAAGTACAACAATAGAGGATTGCTTATATCTATCGCAATTCACGGTGCGTTGTTGCTCGCCTTTTTTTTTATAATAGTAATGAAAAATCCTCCTGATTTTCCATTGCAAGAAGATGGTTCCGGAGTTCCTATTAATTTCGGTTTTGATGACTTCGGCATGGGAGACAACAATGAGCAACCTTCAGTATCCGAACCAGTGCCAGTGAAAGAAGAGCTTCAGGAAGAAGCAAAGCCAGCTGACGCAGATCAATCTGAGGTGGTGACGACTACTGAAGAGACTCCTTATAAAATAGAAGAAAAGAAGGAAAAGAAAACTGTCGAACCAAAGAAAGTTAAAGAGCCTGTAAAAGATACGAAGGAAACGAAAGCCACTACGACAGAAGCTAAAACAGCTGCTCCTAAAACCGTCGACAAAAGAAATTCTATGGGCAATGGCGACAAGAATGTCGCCGGTGATCAAGGCAAAGAAAATGGTACATTAGATTCTAAAAACTATTATGGAAATGCCGGAGCAGGCGGTCCTGGTGCTGGTGGCAGTGGCGGATCCTCCTTGAATATGTCTGGCTGGAGATGGACAAGTGCTCCTAAAGTAAAAGATAATTCCAGTGAGTCCGGTAAAATTGTTTTTAAAATCATAGTGGATGAAGATGGAACAATACTTTCAGCCATACCAGTAGAAAATCAGTTAAGTCCTGCTGTGACTAAATTTTATAAAGATGCCGTAATGGATCTTACACTTGAAAAAACAAGTGGCAGCAAAGCTGCTGAAAACTCTACAGGCTACATTACCTTTATTATCCGCACTAAGTAATTCCTTTTCTTGACTTTCGAAGAAGCCACACACTACTTATTTTCTTCTTTTCCTTCCTTTGAAAAAAGTGGCAAAACAGGCATCAATGAAGGACTTCGTATCACCAGAGATTTTTTACAGGTACTTGGAAATCCACATTTAAAATTACGCTGCGTTCATGTTGCCGGTACCAATGGCAAAGGAAGCTCCTCTCATTTTCTTGCTTCTATTTTACAAGAAGCCGGCTATAAGACCGGTTTGTTTACTTCGCCGCATGTTAAATCGTTTACCGAACGCATTCGCATCAATGGAGTAGAAATTCCTGAACAGGTTGTTGTTGACTTTATTGTAAACAATAGAACCACACTCGATCAACTAAAACCTTCTTTTTTTGAAATCACTACGGTGATGGCGTTTGAGTATTTTGCTTCACAGCATATTGATGTAGCCATTATTGAAACAGGACTTGGCGGCAGATTGGATTCCAGCAATGTGATTGAACAACCAATTGTTTGTCTGATTACGAATATTGGTTTTGATCATACCGAAATGTTAGGCAATGATCTGCCTTCCATTGCAGCTGAAAAAGCAGGCATTATCAAGGCTGGAAGACCAGTAGTACAAAGCGAATCTAATACCGCTTATAATGCTGTCATCAAAACCAAAGCAGATGAGCTGAAAGCTCCATTAGCCATCGCTCAGGATCGTTGGACCGCCAATTATATGGTTTGGAAAAATGGCATCGGACGCATTGAGCTGGACGATCATTTTTCCAATAAAAAGTACGATTTGCAAACGCCCTTAGCGGGTATATACCAAACCAATAATTTATGTGGTGTATTGGAAACTTGCCGTGTACTGCGAGCTGAGGGATTCAACATCAACCATGAGAGCATTGGCAGAGGAGTGTCTTTGGTGTTGACCAATACGCACATGAAAGGCCGCTGGCAGACGCTTTCACTGGATCCTTTGATCATTTGTGATGCGGTGCATAATATATCAGGATGGCAGCAAGTATTGTATCAATTGAAACATATGCCCAAGCCTTGTAGCGTAATGATCTTAGGGTTTTCCAGTGATAAAAAACCGGAACAATTCATTGATACTATTCCTGCAGGAACCAAAGTTATTTTTTCTAATTTCCAAAACAAGAGAGCCAGTAATCCTCAGGCCTTGTGTGAATATGCTTTGAACAGAGGCTTAGAAGCTTATGCCGTAGAGAATGTAAATGAAGCCCTTTCAACATCAATCGTGCTACATCCCGAGGGAAGTTTTATATTTGTAGGCGGAAGCATCTATTTATTATCAGAATTGAATAACATATAATCTACCATGGGCAGAAAAAAGCAGGAACGTTTCAGACAAAATGAAGTCAGTGAAAACATTGTACAACCTGGTAAAGAAAACTATTTGAAAATAAAAGGTTACTGGAACGAACACTTTAGCAATGACCATCCCATTATATTAGAAGCAGGTTGCGGAAGAGGTGAGTATACGGTAGGACTGGCCGCTGTATATCCTGATCAAAACTATGTAGGTGCTGATATCAAAGGTTCCAGAATATGGAAAGGTAGTTCCATAGCCAATAAAGAGGGTTATAAAAATGCAGCCTTCCTACGCACTAAATTACAAAACCTGACTGATTTTTTTGCACCCAATGAGTTGAGTGAAATATGGGTTACCTTTCCTGATCCGAGACCTAAAGAAGGAGAAGAAAAGTTAAGATTGACCAGTCCTCGTTTCATGAATATGTACCGTAACATGTTAAAGCCAAACGGTAAACTGCATTTAAAAACAGACAGTATATTATTGTTTGAATACACCTTAGAGCTTCTGCAATCCGGAGAAATCAAGGAGATAGAGAATTTGATTTTCACCAGAGACCTTTACAGCGATCCTGTTCTATTGTCCCAGCACCATGGTATACAAACTACTTACGAGAAGAAATTTATGGCAGAAGGGTTTAAGATTAATTATCTGAGTTTTAATTTCCGGAAATGAGAAAAGAGAGATGAGAAATGAGATAATAATAGATGTTGTACAGTTCTCATCTCTCATTTCTGGAAAACATTTGATTTACCTTTTTTTTTCCTTATCATAGATTAGAGAATTGTCCATCTTTAGATTATGAAAAATATTTTTACACTTATCCTGCTGAGTCTAATTTCTATCTCCACGTTTGCTCAACGTGTTGTACTTGGACCTCCTTTAAATACTACCGGTGCTGAATACAATCCTTCACTTAGTGGCGATGGCAAAACCATGATCTTTACGTCTAAAGTAAGCAACATGTACGATCCTGAATTTATGGTGAGTTATAAAACATCCAGCGGCTGGTCAAGACCTGAAGTATTGCCTGTATTAAATACTAAAATCAAAACGGTGTTTACCGGTGACTATACTTTGAGTCATGATGGTACTATCATCGTCTTTGCAACCAGCAAATATGGTGGAGTAGGAGCCAAAGACATTTGGATGATAGAGAAAAAAGGAAATGCATGGCAAGCTTCGGTAAACCTTGCTAAGCCGATTAATACAATAGGTGACGAAGGAGATCCTTGTTTATCCCCGGATAATAAGTTGCTCTATTTTGTACGTTATGACGGTACAAAAACTGCCGGTGGATTAGCTTGCGGTAAAATTTACGTATCTGAAAGAATAGCCGGTAATGTCTCTTGGAAAGAACCTGTAGCCTTGCCTTCATCTATTAACGCAGGCTGTGAAAGCAATCCACGAATACTGGCTGATGGAAAAACATTATTGTTTTCTTCCAAGCGTACAGGTGGATTAGGAGAGTTTGATCAGTATATTTCTAAATTCACCAATGGCAGCTGGTCTTCCGCTAAACCGATGACATTCTTAAATACTCCTAAAGACGATCGTTATGTTTCTGTTTCCGCACAAGGCAATACCGCATTCTATACAGTCACTCAGGAAAAAAGCGGACAAGATTTAGCTATGTCTACTATTCCTGCAGAATTACAACCGGACAAAGTTTTATATTGGAAAGGTGTTGTGAAAGATGCGGCGACCAAGCAACCCATTAGTGCCAGAATTATGATTACAGATAAAAAAACAAATAAGCTCAATACGATACAAGCCAATAGTGACGGAAGTTTTAATCTGTTTATTCCTCAAGGTGATTCGTATGATGTAGCCATTCAATCCAATGAAAAAGGAAAAGTATATTATTCTACTTTATTCGAATTGGAAACATTGGATAAATATACTGAACTCGATAAATCAATAGAATTAAAGGCTGTGGCTCCAACCAGTACGATTGATCTTACCAATATTCGATTTGAAACTGGTTCCGCTAAACTCACTTCCTTCTCTACACCTGAACTGAATAGAGCGGTAGCCTTTCTTAAAGAAAATGCAGCAGTAAAAGCAGAGATAGGCGTGTATACAGACAAGGTAATGGAAGACAGTGTGCAGGCACCAGATTTGACAGAGATAGAAATTGATACGTTAAGTTCAGAAACAGATTCACTGGGAACCATTGCATACGACATCGAAAAAACTTACCACAACGATAGAACTCCCAAACAAGCCAAAGCAATAGCAGATTATTTAATGAGTAAAGGTATTCCCGCTTCCCGCATCTCTTACAAAGGATACGGTGCCGATGCTTTAGCAAGTAAAAGAGTGGTATTGGTTTTAAAACCATAATTACTTTATAATAATTAATGAGATTCTAATTCGCGGATTAGAATCTTATTTCTTCTTTACATCCATCTTAATTTATGTCAAAAAAAAATAGATCATATAGAGTAGCACGGTATGTTATGTATAAGCAAACCCTTGTGAAACCTATTGATCATTTCTGGACCTTTTTAGGAGCTTTCATGGGTATTGCCTTGATAGGATTTGCCCAGACTTATTTTAATAAGATAGAACCTATAGATAATCTATTTTTAATTGGATCCTTTGGGGCCTCTGCTGTATTGATCTACGGAATTCCTAATAGCCCTTTGGCACAACCGCGCAATTTAATAGGAGGGCATGTAATATCTGCGATAGTTGGAGTTAGTGTTTTCAAAGTATGTTCATTTTTACCTCCGGATTTACTGTGGCTTCCTGCTGCGCTTGCTGTATCAGTTGCTATTGTTGTTATGCAAATGTCCAAAACACTGCATCCTCCTGGCGGCGCCACAGCATTAATTGCAACTATCGGTTCTGAGAAAATAAAAACATTAGGTTATAGTTATGTATTAACGCCTGTATTAACAGGCGTATTGATCATGTTTGCGGTAGCTATGGTCGTAAACAATATACCCGAAGGCCGAAGCTATCCTGCGAAGAGATAAATATACACAGCATTCTTTTTTCAAGGCCATACTGTTCTAATAACAGTTTACATGCCTTATATTTGGTAACAAGTATTCAATTCGACATGGTAAAAAAACTTTTTATTCTTCTTCTATTATTGTTCACTACAACAGCAGCGACTTACGACGAAGATCGTTTTCAGCAAGTCATTGATGCGACAGATAATCCTGTTTTAAAGAAAAAGTTGATTGATTACAAAAAGAATGGAATTGAACGTGCTGTGGATACAAGTCGGTACGATAAAGAAGCATTAATTGATTTGTCAAGAACTTATGTAGGAGCTCCACATAAGATGGGAGGTATAACTAAAAAAGGAATTGACTGTTCCGGTTTTATGATGGTGATACATGGAGAGTTTGGCGTAAAATTACCACACTCTGCCCACGAACAGGCTCGATATGGGACGATCGTTCCGATGAAATCAGAATTGCAAAAAGGAGACCTGGTCTTTTTTTATGGTTCTTATGCTACCGCTAACTTTATCACACACTCAGGTGTATACTTAGGAGATGGTACATTTATTCATACATCTAATTCATGTGGGGTAGTTGTTACTTCTATGGAGGATTCTTATTGGAAGTCCCTTTATTTATTTGGTACACGTTTTTCTAATCAATCTGCTCAATAGAAAATAGATATGGCTGATAAAAAAAGTAATGCAATGCTCTTTATCTTCATCACTTTATTGATTGATGTCATCGGTATTGGTATTATTATTCCTGTTGTGCCTGCACTGATTGAAAAACTGACTGGAGAAGGCATCAGCGTTGCAGCAACCTACGGAGGATGGCTTACATTTTCGTACGCTGTATTTCAATTTCTATTTTCCCCCATTCTTGGAGCATTAAGTGATCGCTTTGGACGAAGACCGGTTTTACTTTTCTCTTTATTAGGCTTAGGGTTGGATTATATTTTCCAGGCGTTTGCACCTACTATTTTCTGGCTATTTATCGGACGTATCATCGCTGGTATTGCCGGTGCAAGTTTTACAACTGCCACTGCTTATATCGCTGACATCAGTACGCCTGAAAAACGTTCACAAAATTTTGGAATGGTTGGAGCTGCTTTCGGTTTAGGTTTTATTATCGGTCCTCTTATCGGTGGATTTGCCAGTACTGGAGGAACGCATGTTCCTTTTCTTGTAGCGGCAGGATTATCTCTGATCAATTTTATCTACGGATATTTCGCTTTGCCCGAATCTCTGTTGCTAAAGAACAGAAGAAGGTTTGACTGGAAGAGAGCCAATCCTATTGGTTCATTGAAACAATTGAGAAGATATCCATTAGTCATGGGATTAGTAGGATCATTTGTATTGTTGTTTATTGCGAGTCATGCTATACAATCCAACTGGGTTTATTATACTGTCTATAAGTTTCACTGGACAGAAACAGAAGTAGGCCTTTCTCTGGCTTTTGTTGGAGTTATGATCGCTATTGTTCAAGGTGGACTCATCCGTTTCATTATGCCTAAACTGGGTCAGCATGGCGCCATATATGTGGGATTGCTTTTGAATATGATAAGTCTCGTTTTATTCGGTTTAGCCAATCAAGGCTGGATGATGTATGCGATACTTCTTCCCTATGCCTTGGCAGGTATTGCAGGACCTGCTATGCAAGGAATCATGTCAAGCGAAGTCCCCGCTAATGAACAAGGTGAACTACAAGGAGGATTGACTTCTGTGATGAGTCTAACTTCAATTGTAGGGCCTCTACTGATGAATAATCTATTCGCTTATTTTACGATGGCTTCCGCACCTTTTTTATTCCCAGGTGCGCCATTCATGACTGGTGCAGTCATGGTACTGGTGGCTGTTTTTATAGCCTATAATACCTTATCGAAGACCAGTAAAAAGTAGTTTTTAATTCTTATATTTAGTTTACAGTCATACTATTTGGGGATATCTGCCGTGTCAAGTCCTGTATATTTATTTAACGACTCAACCATTTAACATGACACATTTTCTTTCAGCTGTTTTTACTTTTTTAGTTTTAGTAACGACAGTTTTTGCGCAACCTTTGCATCCCTGTGCGGAATTAATTTGGCAGGATGAATTTAATGGGAACACACTGGACGGTACCAAATGGACTCCATAGATAGGAGATGGTTGTGACATTAATCTTTGTGGATGGGGAAATAATGAATTACAATATTATACGGGTAGACCGGAAAACGTAAAAGTAGAGAGTAGTAATCTCGTTATTACTTCTCTTAAAGAAACATTTAGTGGCAAAGGATATACATCCGCTAGAATCAGATCTATTCATAAAAATAATTTTGCCTATGGAAGAATTGAAGCACGGATTAAAGTCCCAAAGGGCGCTGGTTCATGGCCAGCATTCTGGATGTTATCTACTGATGAACCCTATGGACCCTGGCCACAAAACCGCAACATTGGACATTAAAACGGTTACCTGTACTGGTATTCTTAATGGAGAAAGTATACGAGCCATAACCATATTCCCTAATCCTTCTAATGATAAATTAACAGTGACCTGTAATTTACCATCGCCAACTGATGTAAAGTTGATCATTAGTTCTCCTTTAGGAGAGATGCTCATGACTAAAAACTACAGCGGACAAAGCGGAACATTCAAGGAGCAATTTTCATTAGAAGGATTAAAACAAGGCAGTTATATCATACAAATTGGTCACGGGCTCTGGTATTCACACTTCACAATTGATCAAGTATTAAACACTCAATTCTGTATATGCATAAACTTATTTTTATACCTGTTATTCTTCTCCTGCTATTTTCCTGTAGTGGACCTGAAGTAGATTATGTAGCCAAAGTGAAAGTGCTTCACCTCACTAACGCTAGTCTATACGACGAAGAATTAGTGTACGATGTTATTTTCGATTCAGAAGAATCTGATGTTGATTCATTAAAAAACAAAAGTAGGATATTGTTTTTATCGGGCATAGACCAGTATAAAAACAAAGACAATACCCGTAAGGCGATTGATTTTTTCAAGGAATCAATTTTGGTGTTTCCGGATGCAAAAACTTACTACGAATTAGGAAACGCCTTACTCGATAGAAATAATTTTGATCAGGCAAAGGAAGCCATAAATGCTTACAGGGTAGCTGAGCATTTGAACTTTCAACCCAAGTTTAATATCTACTACAAAGAAGCCTGTGCCAATAATATCTTGTATCATAATGTAGCTGCTGAAGAAAAAGAAAACTACATGTCTAGAGTAGTGGCTTCCTTGAGAATGGCTTTCTATAATGGTTTTTCAGATACGGTACAACTGAAAAATGATCCGCGTATAAACAGTATCGTAGTAACAGACGAATATAAGAGTATCATTTTAAATGCCCGAATAGAGAAAGAAAAAGGAAGCCCTAATGCATTGTTTGAATTGTTTAAAAATGCTTTTCCAGCATCAGAAACAACCACACTTGAAATAAACAAAGAACATGTAGATTTAGCTCGTTATGATCAATCGATCAGTTATGATTTTGCTGCTTTCATTCCTGAAATGGAGAATACAGAGTTTGGCAGGGAAGTATCGCATGATTACTTCTACGTAGCCAAAGTAGCGGAAACACCTCTTTACACAGCTTTAGTTTATCGCTCCATGAGCTTCTACGGAGAAAACATGCAGCCTGTTCATACCACTTTAGTGACGTTTGATACACAAGGTGAAATCATTGCTAAGAAATTAATTTCCTGCGAGTGCTCGGCAGAAAAAATCAAAGACGCTAAAATTGAAAACAATATCATTACCATTCACGATTATAAACGCAAATGGGAGCATCCTATTGACAAAGTAGATTTCGAAGACAACAAAGTAATTGCTTACGAATTGAAAGCCAGTATAAAATACAGAATAGACAACACCGGAAAAATAATAGACGAGGACGTTCCTTCTAATTACAAAGATTCAACTGTTGCTTCTACTAAATAATCTATAAGAACCATGACAAAGCATTATTCACTTATTTTTCTGTTTTCTTTGATTCTTTTTTCCTGCGGTACAAAAGAGGTTGTAACTGAAATAGTCGAAGTGCCAGCTATAAGAGCAAGTTATATTTACCGGGCAGATTCCGTTTTATCCTATGCGGAAATTAACAAAGAAAATCACAAAGGGCTTTCTGATTCTTATGAACAAAAGTCTTTATCGGCACAGTCTACAGACATGGATAAAGCAATATACTATTGCAAACGTGCCATTACGCTTCATCCTACCTTTGAGCTTTACAATACATTAGGCTCATTGCTTCAAAAAGGAAAGTATTATGGTGAAGCGCATGATTTATACTTTTTTCTTGTGAATAAACATTATGTAGCAACCAAACAGGAATCTATATATGTCTTTCAAGAACCAACGGATGAAATGCGCTATGAATTGATTGCTCTATCTTTTTTGAAATATGGTTATATCGATAACTATGCTATTTATGAATACAAAGAAGATGGTCACGACATCAAGAAATTAGAAGGGCGACTGCTGGCAGATGGTCGTTTAAAAATTGACACTACTCTCAATCAATTTAATAATTTCAAATTGATGTTCATGACTGATGCAGAAATAGACGAATATAAAAACAGCGAACAAGTCTTTAATGGTTTTCTAAATAGTGTTACAGATACTTCTTCTATCTTTGAAATCAATGCCAAGCAGGTTCAAAACTTCAAGTACAACAACAGAGAATCCGATGAGATGGGAGAAGAATGGACAATGAATGATTTCTATCAAAATTTTTTAATTGAGAAAAAAGAGAATCCAGAGAGCTGGTTCAGGTACAATTTCAATCATGTTTATTCTTTAAATAATAGTATCACAGTCCTTGTTTATTCCGTCGATACATCGGAAACGGGGTGTCCAAAGGAAATGAGACATATCTACCACCGCATTGTATTGTATAATAACACAGCACATGTAATAGATAATAAAATAATCGCCTTTCAGTCCGGAGAAGATTTAGCAACCGCAACTGTCACTCAAAGCGATATAACGGTAAAATTCTTTAAAAGGAAATGGAGAAATTCTTATCAGAAAAAAGACTTTGATAATGATCTGTTAAGTGTAGAAGAAGCGGGGAGTGTCAGTTATAAAATGAATGCAGAAGGTAAGATTGAACAACAGGGAAATCAAACAGAAACATTACCTTCAACTCTTTGAAAAAATTGAGAGCGTATAATCCATTCCGCAATTAATAAATTAGGCACCCAGCTCAACCAGGCTACTAGCGTATACATTTCATGTGAATGCAAGTGAAAAATATGTGGAAGAAAAACAACATACAATCGTAGACTGATAGCAGATAACGTTAGGGCATAACTTCGGATCATAAAGTTAATATGCTGCTCTATTTTTCTTTTCTTTATTTTTTGATAAGCGATAAAAGAAAACAGCCACCATAACAACGATACGCAAACAAAGGATATTTTTGACCAGAGTCCTCCATTCGCATAAAAAGACATGATTAACCCACTGGGTGCGCTCAAAAACAAAACAGTCACCAGGTATGTTTTTCCAAATACACGATGAAGACGTGGATAATGAACCAACAGATAATTGACAAATTGGAAAATTCCTGTAAACAGGACAATTAGGCTGGTACTGATGTGAATGTAAAATGCGTATCTCCAGCTTGCAATGTGCAATACGGATTGCTTGGTGAGCAAAAAAGAGACATCGTACTCAAATCTAAAATAAGGGATTGTTAACTTTAACATTAACCAACTAAAAACTAGCAGTATACCTAAAAAAGCTATAGAGCCTATTTTATTCATAGATTGTCATTAGTATTGGTTAACCATATAAAAATACATAACTTTAAGAAAAGTAAATAATTATTTCCCTTCATCTCAAAAAATACCCTCTTGGACTTTAACCAATTTAACTTTGACTCTGGACTATTGGAAGGTTTATCTTCTATGGGCTTCAATAAACCTACTCCCATACAAGAACAATCGATTCCTATTATTCTTTCCGGCAAAGACATCATAGCCTGCGCACAAACAGGTACAGGTAAAACGGCAGCTTATGTGTTGCCTATTCTGCATAAAATTCTTTCCGCTAAAAAGCGTCACCTCAATACACTTATCCTTTGCCCTACAAGAGAGCTTGCTCTTCAAATCGATCAACAAATCGAGGGCTTTGCGTATTTCATATCTGTAAGTTCCATTGCCATCTATGGAGGAGGAGACGGAGTCGTATGGGATCAACAGAAGAAAGCATTGAAAGAAGGAGCGGATATCATCATCGCTACACCAGGTCGTTTGATTGCACAGCTGCAATCGGGAACTGTTAAGTTTGATCACCTGGAACACCTTGTGTTAGATGAAGCTGATCGCATGCTTGACATGGGTTTTTACAGCGACATCGTAAAGATCATTAGCTATCTGCCTGCCAACCGTCAAACCATTTTATTCTCTGCGACTATGCCTCCTAACATGAGGAAACTAGCGGGACAAATTCTACAAAATCCGGAGCAAGTAAACATCGCCATCTCAAAACCGGCAGAAGGTATTCTTCAACAGGCTTACGTTTTATACGATAATCAAAAAGTTAACCTGATCAAACACATCTTATCAGAGAAGAAATTCAACAGTGTGATTATTTTTGCTTCTACCAAAGACAATGTAAAAGCATTAGACAGAGAACTTAAAGCAAAAGGCTTTTCAGTAGAAGCCTTTCACTCTGATCTGGAACAATCGGAAAGAGAAGCCATCATGCGTCAATTTAAAAGCAGAAGTCTTCAGATCATTATTGGTACAGATATCTTATCCAGAGGAATTGATGTGGAAGGTATCGACCTTGTGATTAACTTCGATGCACCTCCCGATCCTGAAGATTATATACACCGCATAGGCCGCACCGCACGTGCGGAAACAACTGGTACGGCCATCACCTTCATCAATGAAAAGGATCAGCGTAAATTTTATTCTGTAGAGGAGTTAATTGGTAGAGAAATTCCTAAACTTCCCATACCGGAAGGCTTAGGCGAAGGACCTGCCTATGAACCTTTGAAAAAAAGAACGTTTATTAAATCAGGTGGCGGAGATAGAAACAAACGTCCATTCAAAAAAAGATAGAGGTTTCTGACAGAAAGCAATAACATGTTTGACGTTCTCTACCAACATATCAGTAAAAAGGTAAGCATCACTCCGAAAGAGTGGGAGTTCATTACTCAACAATGCATTCCAAAAAAAATCAGAAAGAAGCAATACCTGCTACAGGCTGGAGACAAAGCAGAGTTCTCTATTTTTGTTACAAAGGGATGCTTAAGATCTTACTCCGTTGATGCTGCAGGAGAAGAGCATATTGTACAATTTGCTCTCGAAGGCTGGTGGATCGGAGATACCAGTGCTTTTTTAACCAATGAACCGGCCTCTTTTAACATTGATGCCATCGAAGATACAGAAGTTTTACTTTTTGAAAGCGAATCATTGGATGTGATCTTTGATCATGTACCGATGTTTGAGCGTTACATGCGCTTGTTGTTGCAAGGTAATTATGTAGCGATGCACAAAAGACTGGTTTCTGCTATTAGTACAACAGCAGAAGAAAAATACCTTCGCATGCAAAAACAATATCCCGACATCATGCAGCGTGTTCCTCAGCATATGATCGCTTCTTACCTTGGTTTAAAACCTGAGACGTTAAGCCGGATCAGAAAGAAGCTTGCCAGTGACAAGTCTTAAGACAAAATTTTATTTCTTATCTTCATACATTAACACCATCCTACATGACTAGATTTTTAATTGTAGTAGCTGCAATATTTGCATCTATTGTTTTATTGTCCGCACTCTTTTTTACGGAACCGTTTTCAACATCAGAAGAAAAAATTATCAATCCGGAATATGAACCGCTAAGTAAACTATATACTACGAGTGATTCACTGAATGTTTTTAAGCATTATAAAAATGTAGGTTCTCATTTGGAGAAACCTTATTTCCAAAATACAAAGAATGGCTTGTTATTCAGAAACGACGAAGCAATTGAAAATTATTATACTCATTTAAGCAAGAGTACAGATTCAACAACAACAGATATTGGAAATTTGGGTTTATCATTCATATACCTTCGAAACAACCGAGTAAATTTTGCATACGAACATTTCGTTAAAGTTAGAAATCACAGCTTGCCTTACTATGAGCAAGAGAAAGGTTTGTTTCATTTAAAATATAGAGAACTTGATAGTGCGCAAATTCATCTGACACATGCAGTGAAAACTATGCCTGACTCTAAAGACGGACAGCTTGGATTGATCGAAACCTACTATTATAATAAAGACTACGCCGCTTTAAAAAAACACCTTACATCTACCACTCTTCCTTTCTATCCACAATATATCTTGTCAGATACTTATTTTTATGATTTTGATTTAATCTCATATTATAAATTAAGATTTAAAGAATACAACGGTACCTGGTTAGAGACCATTGCAGCTCTTTTAGTAGCTTTCTTATGGATTACATACTTCTTAAAACTAAACGTATTTCAATCTATTAAACCGCTACCTTTAGTGATTACTGTTTTGTTATCAGCATTCACTACTTTTGCCTGTCTCCTTATTTATGAGTTCTATCACGTTTACCTAGACTTCGGCTTAACTGACTCTATCGGCAATGATTTACTGTATACTATTTTCGGTATTGGTTTGATAGAAGAAGTAGCCAAGTGCATACCACTTGTGGTAGTTGTACTTTTATTTAGAAAAAACATATCTGAGCCTTATCATTATCTGCTCATAGCCGCCGCCTCAGCTTTGACCTTTTCCACATTGGAGAATATCCTATATTTTAAAGAATATCCAGGTCAAGTGATTTATATCCGTTCTATGATTTCTGTAGTCGTTCACTTATTTGGCACCTGTGTGATCAGCTATGGTTTATTTGTTGTTAACGCTTCTAAGAAAGAAATAAACATTGGTTTTGGAGCCTTGTGTTTCTTGGCTGCTATTTTACTCCATGGTTTATTTGATCTTGTACTCATTAATAAAGAGCTGAGTCTGTTTCATTTGTTTTCTTATGCTTTAATGTTCTTTGCTGTTTATGCATTGAATCGCATGATCAATTATGCACTGAATACGTCTCCGGATTTTGATGCCAAAAAACAACCTGAAGTCAATTGGTTGCGACAATTCATGATCGTAGGATTTACTAGCATCTTATTATTCGAGTTTATCATAGGTTCAGTTTGGAACGGTTTCTATGTCTCTAAAGATGTGTTAATCGATTCCATGCTCGCTTTTATTTTACTGCTTGTTTTTCTGGTATCCAGCTTATCAAAATTCCATTTTGTGTTCGGTTATAGAACCGGTATTTTTCAGGTTGTCAATGAGTTTAAGTATCAAGCCTTATTGCATGCATTGATAAGGGTAAAGCCCATTCAAAAGAAACAAGTGCTGGAAGGGTTTGATCTCCGTACTACCACTTTACATGCTGTAGACAAGTCAGCAAATTTCATTCATGGCATTCTTTCAAAAGGAGAGCAATACCAGGGGCATGAACAAGTATTTATAAAGCCTTATGCGAGCAGTAGATTGAAAAATGAGGAAACTTATTACTGCAACATTTACGGATTGAAAGATCCATCCATAGTGGATGCTATGGACGTTAACCAAAAAGATTTATTGCTATTAACAAAGGCAAGGATTATTTCAGAAGTAGACACCTCTAAGCAGCCATCTATTCTTGATAAGATTGGTGTATGGTCAGTTGTCATAACCATTGTGATAGGAAGTCTCTTATTTATGTTTTACATGAATTATAAGTCCGCACGACTGGCTTATAAATGGTCTTTTGATTTTATTGAAACCAAAACACTTTATAAAGGCTACGAAAATCTGGAGTATGCCTTGGATAAAGATGAAAGTTTTAGTGAAGCACATTTGCTCATGGCTAAGATTAACATTTATCTCAGGCAATATGATATTGCTTATAAACAACTAGAAAATGTAAGCCCGCATACTCATTACGAAAAGCAAAGTGTATCTTATTTAAAAGCGTATTGTCTTTATAAATCAAAGCGACAAGACGAAGCGATGGTTAACCTTTTAGAACTCGTGAAAACTTATCCTTCCTCAAACGCACTGGATAGTGCTTACCGGATGATAGGAGAGATGCAGGTCAATAAAAAAGAATATGCGGATGCCTTAAAATCCTTTAATTTTATTGAACATAAAGACAATCAAATTGTCTACTTGCAGGCCTTGAGTTTGCTCGAAGAGAAAAAATACAAAGAATCAGATCAATTGCTTTCTCAATTGATAGAATCTGAGAAAAATCCTTCGGATGACATTCTTTACTATAAAGGATTATGTCTGTTGTATTTGCAAGATACTACTGCTGCCTGTCAATGGCTCAATAGAGCTGCTGAACATGAACACGCCAAGGCTTCAATACTTAAAGGTGATTGGTGCTACAACCTTAATAATCCTGAATAGTCTATTTTTTATACTTTGACACTTAAGTAGTAAAAAGCATTGATCTAGATCAATGCTTTTTTTTGATGCATATCAATGCATAAAGCCGTATATGCTTGTACTTTTGATACATCATCCTCATCCATCACAGGCATGAAAAAGACAATTGCAGTCATCGGTTCTTCCAATCACTCTGATACAAGTATCGTATCCCGTCTTGCAGCGCTGGGCTATCCTTTGCTATTGGCCGATAAGAAGTGGGAGAAAGTGAAGGAATGCATTTTGAAACAACATGCCGAAGCTTCTGTAGAGATGCTGAACTGTTCTCACGAATGTGCTTGGCAAGCCGATGTGATATTGCTTTATCACAGCGCGGAATATTTACAACTTTTGAAAAAAATCAAGAATGTTGTAACAGGGAAAATCATTGTAAACATGGTCAATGATTTTAACAATAAAGAAGTTCAAGATTTATTGCCTTTTTCGAAAGTAGTACACACCATGGCAGATTTCACGCCAGAGGTGGTATCTTATAAAGTAAGAGGCGAAAACAATCATGCGGTGGAACAGGTTTTATTGCTTTTTGATGAAATAGGTTTTAAATCGAATCACCGAAATAATTCCTAGCGGCTTGATCTTAGTCAACAGATTTTCTTAACCTGCATCAATGTAAGGGAAGCAACAAAAACTTAACATTGTAACAGTAAACGGGACAAAAAAATAAATACCTTGTCACGGAATAGGATAGACTATTAAATGTTAACCTACATGGATCGTAAAGATTTTATAAAGACATTAGCATTAATACCTATAGGAGGGCTCGCTATGCAACTGAACTCGTTAAAAAGTATTACCGATACATTTGAAAGAACATCCAGAATGCCAGTGCTTTTTCTAGGGCATGGCAGTCCGATGAATGCGATTGAACAAAATGAATATACTCGAAAATTTAATGAGATAGGAAAGTCATTACCAAAACCTAAAGCCGTATTGATGGTATCCGCTCATTGGGAAACGAACGGAACATTTGTGACAGCAATGCAAAAGCCACAAACGATACATGATTTCGGAGGTTTTCCAAAAGCGTTAAATGAATTTCAATACCCTGCACCAGGAAGTCCAGAACTGGCGATTCAAACCAAAGAATTAATTCATAGCACGGAAGTTGGCCTGGATCACGGATGGGGATTGGATCACGGAGCATGGAGCGTATTATGTCACTTGTTTCCGAATGCAGATGTTCCTGTATTTCAATTGAGTCTAAATTATAAAAAAGATACGCAGTGGCATTACGAATTAGCCAAAGAATTATCAACCTTGAGAGACAAGGGCGTATTGATTATAGGAAGTGGTAACATGGTGCATAATTTAAGATTGATCAATTGGCAAAATCCCACGCAAGGTCATGATTGGGCAATCGAAGCAAACGAGACCTTTAAAAACTTGATTGCGGCGAATGATCATCAGCGTTTGGTTAATTATCAATCGTTAGGTAAGGCAGTACAACTGGCAGTGCCTTCTCCAGATCATTACCTGCCGTTGATTTATACGATGTCGCTCAAAGGAGAAAAAGAATCGGTTGAATTCTTTAACGACAAAACAGATATGGGATCTATTGCGATGACCTCTGTTTTGATTCATTAAATGTATTATTTTAATAACTTTATATAATTTTAACAACTTAAATTTTAACCACTATGAAAATTTCTCATGTAGCATTAACAGCAGCTATAGCTTTTTCAGCTTTGGCTTTCACAGCAGCATCTATTACCTTTAAAGTAGACAAAACAAAAAGTAAAGTAACCTGGATCGCTAGAAAAGTAACAGGTGAGCACACGGGTACTGTAAACATCGCGGATGGTAAATTGACTTCTGATGGAAAAAACATCCTAGGTGGTTCTTTCGACATAGATATGAATACCATCACTTGTGCGGACCTTACAGATGCTGATTATAATGGTAAATTGATCGGTCACTTGAAATCTGATGATTTCTTCTCTGTAGCTAAATTTCCTAAATCTACTTTAGCCATTACTAAAGCAACTTCTACAGGAAACGGTACTTACAAAATCAACGGTAACTTAACTATCAAAGGTATCACACAGCCGATTGAATTCCCTGCTACAGTTACAATTTCAGCTACTCAAGTAACAGCTAAAGCGAAAATCTTGGTAGACAGAACTAAATACGACATCAAATATGGTTCTGCTAGCTTCTTCGATTCATTGGGAGACAAAGCGATCAATAACGAATTCGAATTGAATGTAGACTTAGTAGCTAAAAAATAAGTTATTAAATACGTATTAAAATACGATAAAAGTCTCTCACCTCAGCCGTGAGAGACTTTTATTTTTTACTGCTTTTTTTATATATTATAAGTCAACATATGCATTCTATGGAATGCATCACTATTATGTTTGAATTAGAGACTTTATTTTTAACGCTTTCCACACTGATTATAATCAGTATCCTCATCTCCCGATTAAGCAATAACATAGGTGATGCTGTTTTGTTGCTCTTTTGGCCATTGGTATGCTGGTAGGTTCAGAAGGCCCCGGAGGCATTTACTTTAATGATCCACAACTTGCTCAAAATATCGGCATCACATCATTGATACTCATTCTCTTTTCTGCTGGCTTCGGTTCAGAATGGAAACATGTAAAACCGGTGCTATGGTCTGCCGTAAGTTTATCGACTGTAGGAGTTGTAATTACTACAGCAGCAGTAGGAGCTATCACAACGTGGTTATTCCATTTACCTTGGCACATCAGTCTTTTATTGGGAGCCATTATAGCCTCTAGAGATGCGGCAGCTGTGTTTTAAATTATTAGCGCACTTAATATTAAGATCAAAGGTAATATCACTCCTTAACTCGAACTGGAATCTGGGAGCAATGATCCTATGGCAGTGTTTCTTACCATCACTCTTATACAAATTGCCACATCCAAAGAAAGTTCTTCCGTCGCCATGGCACGAGAATTCTTTCTGGAAGTGGGTATTGAAATGGTATTGGGATTACTGCTTGGCAAAGCTGTTATCTTCCTGATTAATCGTTTGAAATTCCCCATTGAAGGATTGTATCTCGTATTTGTTTTCGCTTCTGCGTTCTTTGTGTATGCCTTCACTGCAATGGTTCATGGAAGTGGATTTCTGGCTGTATACATCGCCGGTATGGTAGTAGGTAGCGCAAACATTGTACACAAGAAAAACATCTTTCGCTTTTTGATGGTACCGCCTAGGTTTCTCAAATTTTGATGTTTATTACCTTGGGATTATTGGTTTTCCCAAGTCACATTTTACTAGCCACTAAAACAAAGTTTCTTATTTCTTTATTTTTGATTTTCATAGCAAGACCATTAAGTGTTTTCATTTCATTGATTCCTTTTAAATGTTCCGTCAAAGAGAAAGCATTTATTTCATGGGTAGGATTGAGAGGAGCGTTCCGATCATCCTCGCTACATTCCCCCTTATTGCTGGTATTCCAGAAGCACAATGGATCTTTACTGTCGTATTCTTTATTGTTATTACCTCCGTTCTTTTTCAGGGTTGGTCTATTCCTTGGATCGCAAACTTATCAAAACTTAATGCCCCTCAGAATAAGCTAATCGCTATGCCTTCTGAATTTAACAACCTATATCAAACCAATCGTACACTTATAAAATTGACGGTGCCTGATTCTGAGTTATTCTGTAATAAGCCTTTGGTAGAAATTAAAGTATTGAAAGGAAGTTTGATCATCTCTGTAAAAAGAGAATCAAATTATTTTGTTCCGAGTGGTGGTTCTACCTTAGAACCGGTGATGAAATTCAAGCGTTAGTCGACGACGAAAAAATCAATGAATTGGTTGGAATAGTCAATCAAGAACTGACAACCATCTAGGTAATAAGTTGATCTTAAAACCTGCTTTTTTACATCTTTGTGAGCAGGCTTTTACGGAGATTTTTAGTCTATTCCGAAATTAGGCCTATTTTTAAAACACTATTTTTAAGCATTAAACCCTAAATAATGTAATATTTTTAATAATAAATTAGAAATATGGAATCATTTTACCTTCAAAAACGTTTTATAAAGACGCTTGAAAATACGGTTTGTAAAAACTAAATGTTTTTTTCAAGTGTTCAAACATATCACCGATTAATCTTTAGGCTATGGAATACACTAAGATATATCGAGACTTACAACCCGTTCTTAAAAAGAAATTAAGAAGAATAAAATTATTGTGTATGATATGGGGCATGCTCGGAATGTTGTTGTTTTTTTTCGGCGGATGGTTTTTTGCCATTGTTCCTTTTGTAATATTTATCTCTGATTTTGTTTTCAAAAATAACATCAATCACAAGGGGCTAACTCTTGTTCGAGGACGTGTATTAAACAAAGTCAACCAATCTTCTGCTCATTCTTCCCATCACACAGATGATCATGCATATGTAGGGAAATATTGTTTCGAACTGGATATCTATGAAGCCAATTTCCTTTCGTGTATAGGCAAAGTGAAAACGAATACCATTTTAAAGGGCTTGAAGATGATTAAGGTAGGAGAGAACTTGTTCGAAAGTTTTGAGCGCGACACAGAGGTTACATTAGTTGTCTTGTCAAATAAAAAATGTGTGGCTTATGTCTTAAACGGCGAAGTAATGGTGGCTTAATGATTTACAGGAAGAACAAAGAGCGAACCGTATTCTTTGCATTCACTCTTTGCATCTATACTGTAAACAAAACTATTCTTTCCATTTGATTCCGCATCCAATGGCTTTCGTTTCTTTAATGCTAATATCTTTACCTGCTTCCAAAGCAGCAATGGCATCAACTACATAAAATTCCGTAGCGGCTTTAGCATCCTGATAATTGTTATCAATCGCTCCGATGTATTTGATTACGTTTTTCACACCTTCTTTTTGAATCAGGTAAACATGTGGAGTTTTAGTGGCACCAAATAACTGAGCGACAGATTGACTCTCGTCATGTAAATAGACAAAAGGAAACTTCTTCTCTTTGGCTCTCTTCTTCATGTTTTCAAAACTGTCATCCGGATACTTTACAGCATCGTTAGGATTAATTGCTATGACAGGATAGATCTTGCCATATTTGTTTTGCAAATCAATGATTCTGTCTTCATAGGCCTTTGCATACGGACAATGGTTGCATGTAAAAACAATGATATAACCTTTTGCTTCTTTATAGTCAGATAAACTCACCAATTTATCATCGATGTTCTTCAATTTGAAATCGGTAATGGTATCACCTACTTTGTACGCGGAAGAAAGTACTACAGCAGACACCACTAAAAATGTCAAAGATAAAAGTGCGATCGTTTTTTTCATAATCATAGCATTTAAGGTTTTAAAGAATGAATAAGTTCCTCTAATTGTTGCTTCGTAAATTGTCTCTCGTAAAACGTTTTACTGGTATTGTTTTTTGAAATAATCAGTGTTGCCGGTATCGATCCAGACCAGGTTGTGTCCACAAGATTGATCCATTTGTTAAAGTCTACTTCGTCAAGTAACACTGCTTTCGCAGTGACATTATTTTTCTTAAGGCTGGCTTTTACTTTATCCTTCATAGAAGCCTGATCCAAACTCACCAATAGAACCTCTATATTTTTATCTTTATATTCCTCATGAATTTGTTCAAAATAAGGTAACTCATCCATACAAGGCTTACACCAGGTTGCCCAAAAGTTGATGACCTTAATTTTGTCTTCCTTCTTATCCATATACTCCTCTAATGCCGCCCATTTGATGACCTCGACGTCTCCCTGGAAAAATATCAACCCCATCAATAATGCCCAGCAGATAAAGATCTTCATTGTATCTCGTTTTATAAGGAAGAAAAATTTCGCTGAAAATTAAATCAAATGCAATCGATGTGGGGAAAGATATTCCACAATACCACTAGATGGATAGTTGATTTCACTTATTAATGTCTAGTCATATAACTATAAAACACTAGCAACCTGAATGTTCAATGATAAAAAGTACTGCTGATAAAAACAGTAAACTAATAAATATTTTTTTCATAATAAGTAATTCTAAATCCTTCTGTCAACAAAAATAAGGCTGCCATATTAAGAATTTATTACTTGATGTTTATTGAAATGTAAAGTCTTAAATAGACATTTTGGGGAATAAGTTGGACAATATGGAAATACTGTTCTCGTAGCTCTACGACTGAAGCTAAATAGAGCTGAATAAACGATTTTGGCATTATTTTTTGATTATATAATAAAATAAACATCGTTTTTATGAGAGCACTTTGGACAGGAGCTATAGGATTCGGATTAGTTAATATTCCGATTAAGATATACAGTGCTACTCAAGACAGTGGCTTGGATCTGGACATGCTGGATAAAAAAGACCATGCTCATATTCATTTTAAACGTGTAAATGAACATACCGGAAAGGAAGTAGCCTGGGAGAATATTATCAAAGGCTATGATCTCGATGGTAAGATGGTTGTATTAGACGATAAAGATTTTAAAAGAGCAAGCGCTGAAAAAAGCGACTTGATAGAAATCCAATCTTTTATTAAGGAAGAAGAAATTGATAGCATGTATTATGAAACGCCTTACTACATAGAACCGCAAAAGGCAGGGCACAAAGCTTATGCTTTACTGAGAGCGGCATTGGAAAAATCTAAAATGGTAGGGCTGTGTTCTTTTGTATTAAGAACAAAAGAGAACCTGGCTATACTCAAGGCTTCTGACGGAGCTATTATTTTGAACAAGATCAGATTCAAGGAAGAGATCAGAGATTTATCTGAATTGAAACTGCCAGCTAAAAGTGAAGTAAAACCTACCGAACTTAAAATGGCCATGGCTTTAATCAGTCAATTGCAAACTAAGTTTGACATTGACAAATATAAAGATCAATACACTTCATCTTTGATGAAAGTAATCAAGGCGAAGGCGAAAGGTCAGAAGATGGTAGAACCGAAATTAAAAGTAACTAGAAATGCCAAGAAAGATCTGATGGATCAGTTAAGAGAAAGTTTAACTCCTACTAAATTAAAACGAGCCTGATGAGTATAGTTCAATACATAAAAAAACGAAACTTTAACGATACGCCAGAGCCTTCGGAACGTAGTTCAAAAGCAGTGGCTAAAAAAGTATTGACTTTTGTGATACAGCGTCATCAGGCTTCCCATTTGCATTATGATTTCAGATTGGAGATGGAAGGTGTATTGAAAAGTTGGGCAGTTCCCAAGGGGCCTTCTTTGAATCCAAATGACAAGCGCCTGGCTATGATGGTTGAAGACCATCCGTATGACTATGGAAGTTTTGAAGGCGAAATTCCAAAAGGGAATTATGGTGCAGGTGTAGTAGAAATTTGGGATAAGGGCACTTATGAGCATATCAGCATCAAAGATCCGGTAGAAGGTAATAAACAATTATTGAAAGATCTTAAAAGTGGATCTGTTAAAATTGTAATGAAAGGTAAAAAGTTAAAGGGAGAGTTTGCCTTAGTTAAAATGAAAGGTGACAAACCTTCCAATTCTTGGTTATTGATCAAACATAATGATCAATACGCCACACAAGATACTTACAACAGCGAAGATCATACACCTGCCAATTCACCAGTGACAAAAGCCAACGCATCAAAAAAAAAAGTCCAATAACGACTCCTGAAAAACCTAAGCGAAACCTTCAGTCTATTCTGTCTGAATTAGGTGCAGAAAAAAAATATACTGAATTTATACATCCCATGCTGGCCAAGCCAGGTGGTAAAGCCTTTGACGATCCTGAATGGCTATTTGAAATTAAATGGGACGGTTACAGAGCCGTTTCAGAATTGAAGAAAGGCAAAGTAAAACTCTATTCTCGTAACGGAGTTTCTTTTGAAAAAAAATACACTGAAGTCCTTGCTGCTTTACAACAGCTCAAACATAGTATGGTGTTAGATGGAGAGATTGTTGTGCTGGATGCAACTGCACAACCAAGTTTCCAATTTTTACAACATTATCCAGATGTACCCGATGATTGTTCACTGATCTATTATATTTTTGATATTTTAAGTTTCGAAGGAAAAACATTACAAGATGAGCCTTTGCTTACCCGCAAGAAAAAACTGGAAAGCGTTTTGCCTAAAAATTCCATTATCCGTTACTGCGAACATGTAGTAGGAGATGGAAACAAATTTTTCAAATGGGTATTGGATCATGACCTGGAAGGTATGATCGCTAAAAAAGCAGATAGCCTTTACCATACCAACAAACGAAGTAGTGAATGGTTGAAAATAAAGAACCATAACATTACAGAAACCATCATCTGTGGCTTCACCGCAGCAAGAGGTGCACGTAATTACTTTGGTTCTCTTATACTTGGTATTTATAACGATAAAGGTATTCTTCAATATGCCGGACATGTTGGCACAGGTTTTTCAGATCAAACGCTGAAAGAATTATACTTAAAGATGAAGAAACTTAAAACAGCTAAATCTCCTTTTCAAACTAAAGTCAAAGTAAATGATGTAGTGACCTGGATTAAACCGGTATTGATTTGTAATATTAAATATACAGAGTGGACGAGAGACAAACAGCTAAGGCATCCTGTATTCATGGGTTTGCGCATCGATAAGAAACCCAGTGAAGTGAAGGAAGAAAAGAAACAGCCTATGGAAACGAAAGTAAAAAAAACGCCTACAAAATCCGCTACTAAAAAAGCAGTGGTAACGGCTGCCAAAGAAATTAAAGCCGTTAAATCTGGAAAGATAGAAGTCAAACTTACCAATCAGGATAAAATCTATTTTCCAAAAGACAAACTGACCAAAGGAGATGTGGCAAATTATTATCAATCGGTGCAAGCCTACATTCTTCCTTATTTGAGAGATAGACCTGAATCATTAAAAAGAAATCCTAATGGCATTGATGATAAAGGATTCTTTCATAAAGATGCAGGAGAGGGCGCTCCGGACTGGGTGAAGTCAATTCTATTGTATTCAGAATCTGCGAATAAAGATATCGATTACATTCTATGTAACGACAAAGCAACACTTATGTATTTGAATAATTTGGGCTGTATAGAAATTAATCCATGGAATTCAAGAATACAAAAAGTGGACAAGCCCGACTATATGATTATAGACATTGATCCATCAGATAAAAATACATTTGCGCAAGTCATACAAACGGCACAGGTTGTAAAGAAAGTATTGGACAAAGCAGGAGCAACTTCTTACTGCAAAACTTCTGGAGCCACAGGATTACATGTATATGTACCTATGAGAGCCAAGTACGATTATGATCAGGTAAAAGATTTCGCACACCTCGTCTCCATGATGGTGCAGGAAGAACTTCCTGAGTTCACCACATTAGAACGTCCCCTTAATAAAAGAAAAAATCGCATATACATAGATTATCTGCAAAATCGAAAAGGACAGACACTAGCATGTGCATACAGCTTGAGACCTGTGGAAGGAGCATCTGTATCTGCGCCCTTAGAATGGAAAGAAGTGAAGAAAGGATTGAAGCCTTCTCAGTTTACGATTCATAACATATTAAAACGTATTCAAGCTAAAGGAGATTTGTTTGAAGGAGTTTTAGGTAAAGGGATAAATCTAAATGATTGTTTAAAAAAATTGATGAACCAAAAATAATCTGTGGTGAATAGAGTAGATAAAATAAAAGAGTCTGTAAAAAAATTCGGGTATTTGCTGAAAGTAACATTTATTAAATGGAAAGATCGTGATCCTTTTAACAACAGCAACATCATTGCTTATTATACGATCTTTTCCCTTCCAGGCTTATTAGTGATCGTCATTAATCTTGCAGGTTATTTCTTTGGTAAGGAAGCTGTATCACATCAGATCGCCGGCCAAATAGGGGGTATCATAGGAGGAGATACAGCAAAAGATATACAAGAAATTATTGCCAAAACCAGTCAGAATAAAGGACTCACAATTTCTTCCATCATAGGAATTTTAGTCTTGCTGTTTGGTGCAACCGGTGTGTTTTATCAAGTTCAACAAATGTTGAATAAAATTTGGGATGTGGAAGCTAAGCCCAAACAAAAAATATTGAAGCTGGTTAGAGACCGAGTATTTTCTTTTGGTCTTATCTTGGTTATTGCTTTCTTATTATTAGTATCTCTGGTGTTATCTGCAGGACTTAGTGCTTTGAGTGATTGGGTTTCCGTGCACATTTCTGAGTCTCTTATGATTGCATTTCGTTTACTTGATATTGTTATTTCGATTGCTGTTATTACATTACTATTTGCTTCTATTTTCAAATTCTTACCTGATGTAAAAATTTCATGGAAAGAAGTTTGGGGAGGAGCTTTTCTTACTTCAGTACTTTTTGTGATTGCTAAATTCGCATTAGGTATTTATTTCGGGAATAGCAATCCAGCCTCCACCTATGGAGCCGCAGGATCTGTTATACTAATTATGTTATGGGTATCCTATGCCGGCTTGATTCTTTTGTTTGGTGCTGAGTTCACTAAAATATATGCTACGCAAGATGGCAAAAAAATGGCACCTATTGAAGGTGCCATGCTGGTCGAAAGAGAGGATAGTAAGTAAGCGAAGAGGCGCTCAGTGATGGGATTGTTTCTCGTATTTTTTATAATTCTTTTGTCTCTCCAGTTTTATAAAAGAACAAACGCCAGAGAAGGCGTTTGTTCTGAAGTTAAGATAATCATCGTTGTTGGTTTAACAATCATATCCTTCCTCATCTATAACCATTACACCTAAGTGCAAAGGGAGATCAATATAACATCTTTTTTTTCCTTCTTTGCCATTATCCTTTTCAGGTTCAATGGGTATATCTCAGCCTATCACAGCACCCCAAAGGAAAAGATGTTATGGTGCATAAGGGGAAATTCATGCCAGAAATAAAATGCATTACAAATTCATTTTATTAGCTTTTAAAGTTTGACTGATAAAGATACTGTAGATTGTTTGCACAGTTTGAGTATTTATTTTCAGTATGTTATTCATGGCTTAGTAAGGATAAGAGATGTTTTTTTATGCTTAACTATTGGTATTCCTTTTGACTTATTAAAGGTGATCTAATGAGTGATTCTACTTAGAATAAAGAAGAATGATAAAAATAACGTCTTTACTTGTTGTATTGTCAGCTGGTATTTTATTATCAGGTTGTGCATCTGTTTTAAGTCCTGAAAAGAAATATGATGCAGTTGTAAGATACGCCCCATTTGATGCAGTTATTGTCCCCGGCTTTCCTCATGAGAAAGGAAATTGGAGTATGGTTGTTAAATGCAGAGTATATTGGGCGGTTTATCTTTACAATAAGGGAGTTGTTAAAAATATTATTTTTTCTGGTTCATCTGTTTACACACCCTATGTAGAAGGAGAGATCATGGCTTTGTATGCAGAACAAATGGGTGTTCCTAAAGAACATATTTTCGTTGAAACAAGAGCTGAACATAGCTCAGAAAATCTGTATTATTCTTATTTGCTCGCTAAGGAACATAACTTCAAATCTGTTGCAGTAGCAAGCGATGCCGTGCAATGTATATTTCTAAAACGATTTCAACATCCGTTTAAATTGAATGATTTAAAATTCATTCCTATTGTATACGATGATTTACAATTGAAAGAACATCCCGATCCGGTAATTAATGAAGAGGAAGCTTATGTTGCTGATTTTGTTTCCCTGAAACAAAGAGAAAACTTTCTTCAGCGATACCGAGCTACACATGGTTGCAAAGTAAGAAAACTGATCCGCGAAAATAATGAATGTGCTCAAGATTCACCTTCTGAAATGGACAAAGTATCTTTAGAACAAAGCTTGCAAAATCATCATTGACTTTTATTAGAAGGTTCAATAGCCCAAAGGCAACTGATTCGTACGAAATAAATTCACTGTATTATGCGTTCATCTCGTAGGCTCAGGCAGTCTATATTTTTCGATGCAGTTTCTAATGATCTCTAAACTATCCTCCACACTCATTTTGTTACTGGGAGAAATAAAAAGTGGTTTTACTTTATTTTTACTGCTGAAAGTACAGCCTATAATCTCATCCGTTTTCTTTTCATAAATTGGTATGGTCGATCCCGCCTCATGTGCTGATTTAGTGATACGTCCCTGTCAGATCTTCTTTGCACAGCCCATGGTTGCCTGATCGGTAAGTGCACCAAATGTACCTCTATCCCCATAGCTCTTGGATGAGCAATACCATGTCCATCTACGATTAATACATCCGGCTTTAATGGAAGTAAATTCCATGCTTGCAATAAAGCAGGAACTTCCCGAAAGGCTAAATATCCTAGCACATCAGGAAAACTAACACGTACTTTAACCAATTTCTGAAATAGTGGTTTTATCTTCGGATAACTCAATACAACAATGCCTGCATATACATCTGGACTATATTTATTAAAAGAAATATCTGCCCAGGCGATGGTTGTAGTTTGCATATTCAATGCAATAAGTGTGGTCTACTCCTAGTTTCAACTGAATTTTAGTAGCTTCAGGAATACTTATGTGGTTATAATCCAATGGATTCATATTTCTTCGATCATTATGATAAATATTTCTAAACTTTAATCAATTTAAATTGTTAAATCACATAATAATTTAGAATAACCTATTTTTGCTTATCCAATGAAACATCACTTTCTTCTTCTATTTCACTTTTTCATTTTGATGACATTGACCGTATTAACTTCGAGTTGTTTCATCATTAGAAATAATTTTTATACCGACCCCGAGAAATGTTATAAAGAGGCTTTATCAGAGAAACCATTTGATGCCATAATAATTCCAGGCTTTCCTCATGACAGTATAAAAGGTTGGGATCGCATTGTACAGGGGAGAGTTTATTGGGCTTTATTTTTATATAAAAAGGGCATAGCAAAAAATGTAATCTTTTCCGGATCGGCTGTTTATTCTCCTTATGTAGAAAGTAAAGTCATGGCTTTGTATGCTGAACAGTTAGGCATACCGAAAGAAAATATTTTTGTAGAAACTAAAGCAGAACATAGTACAGAAAATTTATATTACTCTTATTTATTAGCACGAGAGCATGGTTTTAATACCATTGCCTTAGCTACAGATCCAGTGCAATCTAGTTTTTTAGTGAGCTACAAAAGAAAATTCAAACTGACGAATTTGAAATTCATTCCTATCATATATGATACCTTAATGGTGATGACAAAGGAAAATCCTAAGATTTTAGCAGATTCAGCTTTTGTTAAAGATTTTATAGCATTACCTGAAAGAGAAAGTTTGTACAAAAGAGTAAGAGGAACGGTTGGGGTAAAGATTAAACGACTATTAAAACAACAAAGAAAAGAAGCCAGATTAGAACGTAGGAGATTGAAACGTGAAGTGAAGACTTAGAAATCTGAAATAAGAGATCAGAAAAAAGGCTTTCCAATTTGGAAAGCCTTTTTGTATTTATAATTAAATCTTATTTCAGATTTAGATCTCATATTTAGTATTTAATTATTTTACGATAAGTCATCTCATCATTGACGCTAATTTGGAGATTATATAAGCCTTTAGTCAACAACGAAAGATCTAGACTTTCATGCCTGTTAACCTCAACATCCTTGATCACCATATTGCCAAACGCATCGAAAACACTTACGCTAGCAACTGTATAATCAGCATTGCCAAAATCTAATTGCACCGCTTCGGTTGTTGGATTTGGAAATACAGTTATTGCTTCTGCCAAATTCGAACTCAAGCTCTGATGTTTTGCATTGACAGTACAAGATCCTTTATCCATCCAAGCATCCTGCCAGACTGTACCTGTGCCGGGTCCATAAGCTATGGCTGCACTGTTGCACCAGCCTGAATAAGGCCAGGGTTTACATTCGTAAATCCTATCGTTACTCTTCACCGTACTTCCTGCTTGGTAATCATTGTTTTCACTATATGTACTGAGATTTGTACACAGATTCAGTTGAACCGTATTGACAATATGAATGTAAGTATCAATGACCACGATACCTCCCTGCTCATAAGTAATTTTCGCTACGATAGGCAGGTAATTACCTTGAGAAGAAGTCCCATTGGGAAGTGGGCTATATGTTAATGAATAGGGTGTGCTGTAAGCTTCACCTATTTTGTTAGACATGTCACTAAAGAAATATTCCACCTTCGCAATTCTTGATTCCCCGCCGTTTGCATTCAATTCCAAGTTTAATGCACCAGCATAAGGATAATCGGTATTGGCAAGAGGAGAGAGAAATGTTGGTAAAGCATCTACTGTAAGTATAAGGTATGCCGGATCACTTGTTGCTCCTAAGTTATCTGTGGCAATGACTTTAATGTTATGAAGACCTGAATGAATGTTATTCTTATTGATAAAATAAGGAGCTGTAGTAGAAGATGAAATGAATTGATCATTTTCATAGAAGTCTACTTTCTGTATTGTTCCATCGACATCTGAAGCAGCAGCAATAACTAAAGTATTGTTACCTGCTTGAAAGTAAGGATTGAGGGGAGCAATAAATGAAACCGATGGTCTCAGGTTTAAGTTGCTGGATCCGCAAGGACCGATGTATTTCCAAACGCCCCATTGACTAGCCTCATTGGGTTGATCATTTTGTGTCCACCATTTGTTTTCAAAAATCTTTCCCAGAAAAGATATGCGCTGTCCCGGTACATCAAATATTTTACTGGAACTCCAAGCTGGTGTACTCAAACAGTTGTCTCCACTATTGATGACAATGATCACTTCCTCTGAAGTAGTCACTGCACCTTTGTTGTCTGTGGCTTTAGCAATCAAAGCAAAACTGCCGGAAGGAATATTATTCCATTGGTAAGAGTAAGGAGCAGTAATCGCTTCACCCAATTTATGTGTGCTGTTATAAAATTCTACTTTAGCAATTGAACCGTCGCTATCCGACGCAGAAACTACAATGGTTACATTACCGGGAAACTCAAACTGTTGATTGTTTATAGGACTCGTAATAGCAACAGTGGGATAGTTGTTGTTTTTAGATTGAGGAATAGTTCCTGAAATAGTATACGAACCTAAAGAAGAGTAATCGGTATAACCGCTCACTAATGGATCACCATTGCCTGTACCATCAATTGATACGTAGTATAAACCGGCTTTCAGTGTATTTGATAAGGTCACATTAAATCCATCTTGATCCTGTCTGTCGATCAAATTTAAATTTTGATCATATAGCTTTACCAGAATATCTAGGTTGCCATGTCTTGGTGCAGCATTAAAAGAAAGATTGATCTGTCCACCGCTGGTTGTGAAGTTAAAGAAATCTACGTCACTGCGTTGAGAAATAACACCGTTATTTTCTGTTGCCAATACATCATCAGATTGCAAAATCAATCCTGTAGCACCTGTAGTATTATCATCGTGATCGTCTTCACGGAAATAAAAACCATTTTGTGATGCGATGATAGTGATGTCATCTTCCAGATTATTAGCATTTAGGTATTCACCTCTGCTGAATTGCACAAGGTTTTCATAATAGCCAACTCCCATGATCGGCGCCCATCCGTTATTGCCGGCATAATATGTTTCACTGGGGTCTGTTCTGCCATCGTGACCGAGGAACAATGTATGTCCGATTTCATGAGAACAAACCTCACCGACATTTTTTCCACCTGTACCTACACCACTTGTGAAAGACCAACAGGGTTCTTCATAAACGCTCCAATTGAAGGATCCGATATAAGCAATACCACCGTATCCGGGACCTGCCGTATTAGTAGGAGTGATGACACAACGGATTCTCTTACCTGGTAGTGCATTGTTAAATGCATTCACATCTGTTGTGATGTTTAAATTAAAAGCTCTATAATCTTCACTGGTAATTTCCCAAGCTTCAAGAATATCAGCATCAGACATTCCTGAAGGCAAAGCTTCTATTACACCACCACCATTCCATCCGGTGTTTCCAAAATATTCACCATCAAAATCTATATACACAACAAAGCTTGAACCGGGTAAACTTTGTAAAGCATATACATTGCTGGTAGCAGGGTTTATTGCATTACGCTGGGAGGATCTTTTTTTCGAACGTTGAGCAAGAGGAAGCTCTTTAAAGTCTACGCACAATACTTTGTCAATGTCTATATGCTGAACATATACATTTCCTTCTTCATCAGAAGAAATTTCATAGGCTAGTTTTTTATTCTTTAAAATAATTCTTCCTTCCGCTTTTGTTCCTGTAATACTTAGGAAGAAGGAAGAATTTTCCTGAGACTTTACTTCACCAATAAAACTATTGGTGTTTCCTTTTTGCTTTTTCACGTTAGCTGCAACAGTAAGTACTGTTTTGTGATCTACTGCAATGCTGATGTCATTGAATGCTGTTTTGCCATTGGCACTGCTTTCCTTCGCAACCAATTGATTCAATAAGCGACTTGTCGTTCCTATAAATACTTTGTCATTTTGTTTTTGTGCCCAAGCATGGTGAAATGCTCCAATACACAGAATGCCGCTCGTTATCAGCATCAGTAAAATTTTCTTCATACAGGTATTAAATTTAGCTGGTTTAAAAAAGTTTGAAAAATTTGAGTCGCACAAACATAAGGGATCAAAAAATTGAAAAACAAAAAACGTCATGCTATTTTTAAACTTTTGTCGAATAGTTCAATTGATTATTTATAAAATTCTAAAATGTACTGTATTACTTCACAAGATGTTATGACTAATACAAAAAAAATCCGGTAACCACATGAAGTCATTACCGAATCTATATTTTAATGTCTTTGTTAATTACTTTTTCTTCTTTGCATCGTTATATCTTCTGTTCACTTCGTTCCAATTTATAACATTCCAAAAAGCACTGATGTAATCAGGTCTTTTATTTTGATATTTTAAGTAGTAAGCATGTTCCCATACATCCAGCGCAAGGATAGGAGTTCCTTTGACTTTCACCACATCCATTAAAGGATTGTCTTGATTGGGAGTCGTAGTGATTTTTAATTTTCCTCCTTCTACAATCAACCACGCCCAGCCTGAACCAAATCTTGTTTTTGCTGAATCAGCAAATGCATTTTTAAATTGATCAAACGATCCAAAAGTAGTGTTGATGTCTTCCAATAAAGGACCGCTCAATGTATGTCCTTCAGGTCCCAGAACGGTCCAGAATAAAGAGTGGTTATAATGTCCACCTGCATTATCTCTTACGGCTTTATTATACTTACTCACATGTGTTACGATCTCTTCAATGCTTTTATCTTTTAACAAAGCATTGGCGGTAACTTCTTTATTCAATTTTTCGACATAGGCAGCATGATGCTTGTCGTGATGAATCTCCATGGTTTGTTTGTCAATGTGAGGTTCAAGTGCAGCAACAGGATAGGTAAGAGCCGGTACGGTAAATTGAGCTTGAGCTTGTAAGGCAAGCAATGCCATAATTCCGAAGGATAGAAAGATTTTTTTCATAAGGACAAATCGTTTAAATATAATAGTATAAAATGAGAAAAAGAAAAAACATCTTTTTCTCTTACTTGTTGTACAAGTGTAATGAAATATTGTGATTATTTTATTCATCACGCATACATTACTACAGAGGAAAAGATGTTACTTAACTTGTATCAATTTAATGCCAAATTGTTTTATTATTATCAGTCAATTGATTAGCGAAATGTGTAAGCCATTTGTTGTGAAAAATCATGCTCAAAACGAGTAAGCCAGTTCTTTTAATCCGACATCCAATCTATTTCAGTTAGCGGCCGTTTGAACTGTTACTTAAAATAACATAAAGCTTAAGCTCGTAGATTGAATTGAACAAGCGCTATTAAATTGTAACGTTTCAATTTTGCAGACCCGATAGAATTGCGGAGTGATGAAGTATTTTATCAAAAAAAGGATTATGTTCAGATGAACATTATAATCAATAATTCATGATGAAATTTTATAGTAGTGCAAGAGATTGTGTAAGCACATCAGGATTAATAAGATTAATTGATAATTCAAATTCACACGAATACTCTATTTAAAAGGACACAAATAGTATACGCCACTTGGTTAAAAAATCATGCCACACAAGTAGCTAAGATCGAAACATTTTTAAATCAGCGATATCCTTTAATTTGAATATCTTTAGAAAATCAGTGACTAAATAATGAAATTGAACTATTCAGACATTACATGTATAATTACTGTCTGTTAAGGACTTTGGTGTTTTTTTTATTCAAAAGTCAGATATAATTGATGATAAGAAAAAATGCGAAAAAATATCTAAGAAGACAACTGATATTAAAATTCAATCTTGTCTATACATACTGCAGATAAAAAAAATAGAGGACAGTTATTTTACTGCCCTCTATTTTTTCAAAAAACCACACTAAATTATTTAGGCATGATTACTGAATCAATTACATGCACTACACCATTGCTACCTTTTAAATCTGCAGTGGTAACATATGCCGTATGGCCTAACTCATCGGTTAGTTTTACTTTGTCTTTGTCAAGAGAAGCAGTCAGTTTTCCGCCGCTCACTGTAGTCAACACGACTTTACCGTTTCCTTTTTTTATGGCCGCTACCACTGCCTTTGAATCAAGATTTCCACTCACCACGTGGTAAGTTAAAATTTTTGATAACATCGCTTTGTTTTCAGGTTTTAACAAATTTTCCACTGTTCCTTTTGGAAGCTTGTCAAATGCCGCGTTGGTTGGAGCAAACACAGTAAAGGGGCCTTTGCCTTGTAAAGTTACAACAAGGTCAGCGGCTTTTATAGCAGCAACCAACGTAGTATGATCAGGAGATCCAGCAGCAATACCTACTACATCTTTTGTTTGGCCCCATGCTGTCAAAGAAGACACTACGGTTGCGAGCATTACGATTAATTTTTTCATGAGTTTTAGTTTAGATTTATTTCTTTTAACAACTTCTGGCATGCATTGTTCAACGTACATAAAATATAAAATAGTTTATTTTTATCCTTATTAAACCAGAGAAGTTGTAATACAGGCGCTTAACGATGGAATTGCAAGTTGAGTCAGGACGATTTTAATTCAAAATTAACTTTGCCACTGTTTTTGTAACAATAAAGTAATATGGCTAATACATCCTTGTTACACCATTCAATTGCATTCGTTATTGAAATGAAAACAAAACCTGACTACGCCTACATGTGTCGTTGCCTTTTGACATAGAACTTCTGTCTTGGGGAAATTAATAAAAAGAAGAAGAAAATATAAGGTCAATTTTTTTAGCTAACATTCTTTATGAGTAAAAAATATGGGCGACCAACGTCATGTAGATTTTGTAAACCTGATCCTATGTGAATGAGCAACAATAAATATTGGCGACAGCTTGTGATAATAAACGTGAAGGCTAACCCAGTTCTTTATTTCTTGATTACTTTATAATCTCCAACAAGCGCACCACTCTTTGTTGTGACATGTAGAATATAAGTACCAGCAGTTAAACTTGAACTATCAAGTGTTAAGAGATTTATACCAACAGACAGTTCGGCGCTATGATGAGCAATTAATACTCGTCCCAATACATCCAATAACTGCAGATAGGCTACATCTTGATCTATTGACATCCATTCGATATGCATGATATGCTCTGTTGGATTTGGATAAATATTGAGTTGCCCAGACTGCATTCCAATATTTACAACTTGAATTTTACTATATGAAAACACATTATCATTTTCTATAATGTGCAATCGATAATAGTTGATACCAGAAGTAGGATGATCATCTGTGCAATGATACGATGCTCCACCATTGCTGATAGCAGTAGAAAGCTGTTCGTTTATTTTAGTCCACTGCACCCCATCAGAACTGGTTTCCAATTCAAAACGATTGATATTTATTTCCGAAGCCGTTGTCCAATCAAGGTTGACTGTTTTTTGATGATTCAGTTTGGCAGAAAAAGAAAGTAAAGTCAACGGTAAGGTAGGGCAAACATAATAGGTAATAACCGTGTCGTCAGGAACATTAAACGCTTGGCCATCTGTGAATGTTACAATCTTAGGCCCTTTGCCGGGCGGCATATAAATCATGTAATGCTTACAGATTCCTTTTTTGAAAACCTGATAGCCTGTGATATCTGCATTTACAGTAGGATCTATCACACCTACGCTGTCGAAGGTGTGATCCCAATGGTAAGTAAACGCTTTTTTATCAGGCGACCATAAACCGTTGTTGGCGTTGAATGCAGTAATGGCATTGGTTGCACTAAATGTCGCTTGCAGGGCATTGATCTCTTGCCCCCAACCGTCCCAACCAGCATAATTCTGTCCAATTTGTGCGTATTCAACAGCTGCAGCAGCAGCGTTCATTCCTAACCAAGTAGAAGCGCCTGTGGCAGGCAAATAGGTAATGCCGTGAATAAACTCAGGTTCTGTTCCGAAGAACGTTGCATAATTTCCACCCCAGTTATACAACATGGTCAAGTGTTGGTGATTGTAAGCATTAGCATAAGGAGCGCCATTTACTGCATTGTCTACATCAAACCAATATTGTCTTGCGGCTTCTGATTCGGTAATGTAGAGCAGGGCTCCTAAATCTCTCATGATATTACTTCCTGTAACCACCGAAGAGGCTTCTCCCCAAAGCAATACACCTGTTGCAAAATGTATAGCTTCAGATACTGATTCCTGATCGGTTGCTTTCGCATCGGCCCACGAATGGCCGGCATAAGGGTCAAAATATTTAAGATATGGAAACCATGGGCTTACAGTACCATTGGAACCAGGATCAGTCATGTCTTTAGTTTCATTGGCAATAGAACGTATCACAGTTTCTACCATCGGTCCGTAATTAATAACAAAAGCAGGATCGTACCGAGCCAAGATTGCAGCAGCATTGACAAAATAGCCTACATGAAAATGAGCATCGACAAAGGTACCTGAACTACCAAATCCATTTGGATAATGCGACATGTGATTGAAGGTAGGACTGTAAGCAAAATAACGGTTATAATCTGCGTCGTTTGCTACCAACCAATCTTGCAGTCTTGATCTCAATTGTGTGAGGATGGTATTAAAAGCGGCTGTATTACCAACTTGTTTGGCGATTTGTAGATTGGTGGTGAGTTCGGTAAACTGATCTTTATTGTATCCGTCTGCTGCGGTCGGCATATTACCTATGCTGGCAGCAAAAGCGTTGAGGTAAGCATTGATAGTTGCTTTAGTACCTGTATTGGCCCAACCTAAATTCGGCAATACACCCAAGTGCGGCATCATTGTTTGAAACGTACTTGAATTAATTAATTTCATATCTCCTCGTGGGGAAGGGTATATGGAGGTAGTACTTGTAGCGCCCGTCACTTGAGGAGAATATAACCATTGATGACGATACAACGCCTGTAATGTTCCTGTGTTGGCTGCACCATAAACATTCGTTGTTGTCGATGCAAAGTTTGTTGTGAGTGTTGCCGTTGCTTCGTTGAACGAATAGGTGTGAGTTGTTTGTGTTACAAAATTAAAGGCTTTCTGAGCAAACAATGTTAAAGTGGCTTGACTTGCATCAGGTAATACTGCTACCGTAACAAATTTTGCTGCATCCGGAAGATCGGCATTGAAGTTTGCACCCGGCGTCATACTTCCTATAGAAC
>JACMQM010000046.1 GCA_014376985.1 Cytophagaceae bacterium
ACCGATACCAAAGTGGTTTTGAAAAAGGATGGAACGCCAGACCGACGCTACAAAAAACAAACAAAGGTAGTTTTGAAAAAAGACGGAACACCTGACAAACGTTACAAATAACAAACAGCCACTATTTTAGTGGCTTTTTGTCGCTATTGAATACCGTTCTGATCTATTAAGTATAACAGTGCCGCCATGGTTGCCGCGCCAAGTTCTAATTCTCTTTTATCAACCGTATCAAATCTATCGTTCGCCGCGTGGTGATAGTCAAAATAGCGCTGCGAATCAGGTCTCAATCCTGCTTTGACAATCTTTGTTGACGTAAGGCCTTCAATATCCGAACCACTATGTCCTTTCGTAAAAGAATGAATCAAATAAGGCTCGAAAAGCGGTTTCCAACTTAAAATCTTATCCATATTGGCATCATCCGTTTCAAACGAAAATCCCCTTGGAGCAAAAGCACCTGAGTCACTCTCTAATGCGAAAATGTGATTTTCTTTATTTTTTTGCGCTAACTCTTGGTATTTAATCCCGCCTCTGCCTCCATTTTCCTCATTCATAAACAGCACCACACGTATCGTATTTTTAGGATGGTAGCCTATATTTTTAAAAATATGTGCCACTTCCATACTTTGCACCACACCAGCACCATCATCTTGAGAACCATCGGCCAAATCCCACGAATCGAGATGCCCACCCACAACAATAATGTTTTCCGGGTGCGTGATGCCTTTTATTTCCCCAATGACATTATAAGATGTATCCTCTTCCATTTGCTTGCACGATTGCTTGAAATAAAATTTAAGATGCGCATTTATTTTTAATTTTTCACTTAATAAATTGGCCGCATTGGTACTAATCGCAGCGGTAGGAATATATTGTGATTTTGGAATATCACCATAACTTTGATTTCCCGTATGCGGAAAATCATCCGACCGCAAACTCATAGATCTGACAATACAGCCCACGGCTCCAAATTTAGAAGCTTCTTTGGCACCAGCATACCGTTGGTCTACTGCAGCACCATACGACTTGAACGTTTCAATATTTTCTGGATTCATGGGCCGATTAAAAAAGACAATTTTACCTTTAATCTTTTCTGTTCCCAGATCGCTTAATGCTTTGATGCTTTGCACTTCGATAACTTCTGCAGTTAAACCATGGCTCGGGGTGGCAACAGAGTTGCCTAACGCACAGATAGGAACGTTAGATTTGGTTTTTCCATCAATGATGTAAGCGGTTTCCTTTTCACCCCTTACCCATTTTGGCACCATCATTCCCTGAAGATAGACGCGGTCAAGTCCTAAAGTTTCGAGCTGCGACTGGGTGTATATAACTGCTTTTTGCGCATTCTCTGAGCCAGATAACCTGCTTCCGATTTTATTGGATAAGTAGTCAAGCCATGAATAGCATTTAGATTGCGTTAAAGCTGATTTGTATATTTCCTTTAACTGCTGTTCTTCATTGGATTGGGCGAAAATTAAACTAAATTGAAGTAAAAAAAGAAAGGTGATTTTTTTCATAGCGTTGTATTTGTTTGAAAACTAACTTTAAATTTATATTGCAAAAAAAATAAAGCCTGACTAAAATTATCAGCCAGGCTTTATTCTTTGAATCACAGAATTAATGTGCCGCCTCCGCTTCTATTGCTTCGACATCTATGTTTTGTTTCTTTAAAA
>JACMQM010000349.1 GCA_014376985.1 Cytophagaceae bacterium
TAAGCCTGTAGTCGTATAAGTGGCGCCGGTACCTGTTACGTTGGTACCGTTTTTCTGCCACTGGTATGCTGGCGTTCCGCCGTTGGTTGGCGTTGCTGTATAGGTTACCGATGTACCGGCGCAAATGGCTCCTACCGGATTGGCTGCAATGCTTACTGAGGCAACTACTGGTGTAGTCACTACGGCAGTCATCGCATTTGATGTCGCTGTTGAAGTGGTCGTACAACCCGTTGGAGTCATGATGACTGTGATCACATCACCGTTTACTAAGCCTGTAGTCGTATAAGTGGCGCCGGTACCTGTTACGTTGGTATTGTTTTTCTGCCACTGGTAAGCTGGCGTTCCGCCGTTGGTTGGCGTTGCTGTATAGGTTACCGATGTACCGGCGCAAATGGATCCTACCGGATTCGATGCGATGCTTACTGAGGCAACTACTGCCAAACTAAAGTTGGTTGCAGAAGCAACTGAACCAGCTGTAGTATTGACAGTGATAGGACCTGCTGTAACACCAGCCGGTGCGGTTACTATAATTTGAGTAGCGGTGTTGTTTGTAATTGTTCCAGCTGTACCATTAAATATAACACTTGTAGCGCCCGTCAAATTAGCACCAGTAATGGTAACGCTCGTAGAAGCTGCACCGCATGCTGGTGTAAAATTTGTAATGGTAGGAGCTGTACCTGGTACGTTACAACTATTCCCTATTCCTTCCCAATCAATATCAAGCGTTCCATTAAACGCTGTATTATATCCTGCCACAGGGAAGCTGGCAAAACCAGGATTGATATAGAATAACAATTGTGTAATGTTTGTGCTGTCTACAATACCTGGACTACCGCCGTAAGTATTGGTAAAATGTTTCGCGTAATCAATAGAGAACGTCTGATAGGTAGTTGTAATTGCTAAGTCTAAGGCTCCATAATTATCCACCGCTCTTCCGGTGCCGTCTACCATCGTTACACGAAGCAAACAATTACTAGAGGCTTTCACTCTGATTTTTAATAATGGTTTGTTGGCCGCACAACTAAAATTTATAGGCGCAGCTGCTGTACCATTATTGAGAGTATGTGTAAAGGTATCCCATTCTCCGTGACCCGCAGAAGTGATGTGTCTTGCTCCACCTGTTTCTGAATTGGTGAAAGAAGGTGAACTGGCATTAAAGTTTACTGTTCCATCATTGAAATCATCCGAATATAAACAAGTAGTTGGAGGATTTGCAATCGTGATGTAATTTGTTTTTGTTACAGGAGTAGGGACTCCTGCCTTCGTAACTGTTAAAGTGATGGTTTTTGATCCACCTGAAGTATACGTAACATTGACAGGACCCATAACGGCTGAGGTAGCCGGTGTTGCACCTGCGCCAAAGTCCCAGGCATACGTTTCTCCACCTGATGCTCCGGTTGTGGTGTTTGTAAATATTATGGTATTACCCACACAAGTAGACAATGGTGTGGCTGTAAAATTTGGAGTCAATGTACAAGGACCAGAAACTGTAACTGTTTTAGTTACTGCGGTACCGGTACATAATGCAGAAGTCGTTTCAACTACAGATACCGTGCTGTTACCTGTTCCAAAATTGACCGTCACGGAACTTGTTCCCTGACCTGATGCAATGGTTGCGCCATTGTTTGCGGTCCAGGCATACGTTGAACCGACTGTATTCGTAACAGAGAACGGAACATTCGTTTGACTCAAACAAGCGGTAGTCAAGCCAGTCATGGCAGATGTCACCGGTGTTTTACCTTGCGCTATAAAATTATCAAAATAGAAAGTTTGACCCACTACGTTGCTATTTGGGTTAAATAAAATCTGTAAACGGTCTACATCATTAGCCGTTAATGCCCCATCGGGAGATTGGCTAAAGGTAAATGTTAATTTATTCCACGTGTTAGGAGCGCCTGTTGTTGCAGTGTATTGACTGTGCCTTCCTGCCGGATAAGCATTTACCATCTGAGTTGAATTATCAAATTCAATGGTTATCGGAGTTCCTGCCGGAGCGTTTGTTCTTACATCCATTGTAAAAAAACGCGCACCTGTTCTGAAATCATCGGCGTTGTCTACCAAGAAACTACCATAACCTATTATATCATAAGTGGCACCAGAATTACGATCATATTTACCTACGGTGGCAGAAGTATTACTGCCACCCGCACCGGGATTGGCTACTACAGAGAGTGTTCCGTTCGCATATAGATCAAGAAGATTTCGGCTTCCTTCAAAATTATCCAGGATAATTCCACACGTTTTAACAATCGCTCTTATAGGATAAGTGACAACAACAGGCGTGCAGGTTGAGCCTGCTCCATCCCCATCAACCGAACAAGTAATATTATTGCTGAGTGCAGAAGCATAATTTACTGAAATGTTTTTTGTACCCTGACCTGAAACAATCGTTGCTCCTGCAGGCACTGACCAGGTGTAAGTGGCAGTCGCTCCTGCATCTGTAATCCCATAAAATTTTTGGTCGCCTACATAATTTACTTTTTGACCAGATATATTAAATGAAAAAGAATTGGAATATACTCTTACATAATCCACCAACATCGTTTGAGGATAATTGGCTGAATTAGGTGTAGCATTTCCCGTGTAAGCTCCGCCTACAGCAAGGTTTAGAATGTTAAAAAAGTTACTGGCATCGAAAGTCCAATCCGCTGCGTTACCACCTGTTAAACTAGCAGGAGTATAAGTAGCCGTAGTGACACCATCTACTGAATATTTAATTTGACCCGGTGTCCAATCTACTGCATAAGTATGAAAACCACCCGCCCAGTTTGTACCGTTATTGTAAGCAACTCCTGTGTACTGGTGATTCCCGCAAGGTGTGCAATAATAGTGAATAGTTTGATTAACTACATTCGTATTTGTGTTCTGCGTTTCCATGATGTCAATCTCACCTGAATAAGGCCAGTTTCCATTATCAGACAGCATCCAGAATGCAGGCCAGATAGCCGTTGCTGATGGAACCTGAATTCTGGCTTCCATTCTACCATACTTCCAGGAAGCGATACCTTGAGTTGAAATCTTCCCTGAGGTATAATTAGTTCCTGATCCTAAATAATTCGGTTGATACTTCGCTGTGATACTCAAATTACCTCCACCTAAAGTAATGTTATTAGTACCACTTGTATAATACTGCAATTCTCCGTTACCAAAACCACAACCTGAAGATCCGCCACATCCATTACCAGTGGTATACTTCCATTTGCTTAAATCAAGGGAAGTGGTATTGAATTCATCCTGCCAAACCAGGCATTGGGAAAATGCTCGGCCAGAAAAAGTAAATAGCAGCAGTATGATCGCTGTCCATGTCTTTATTCTGGCATTTTTAAAGCTTACAAATCCTAAACGGATTAAAAGAATCTCCTTAAAAATCATCATATGTTTATATTTAGTGTTATTAGCGATATACGTACGAATAAGTAAGATGTATTCAAACTTATTCAATATTTAAATATCCGCTTATCTTACTGGTTAAACAATACCCTAGCAAGAAGGATTAAACAGTTAAAGTATTGATAAATAATGATTTAAGATCTATTCTTTACATCTAGCTAACACTACTGAACAAAGAAAAAATAGACTTTTACCGCTAAAAATAAAGATTTGGAGAAATAGCTGGATTTATCCAACACTTAAATAGCAATATGCTGGCTAGAAATTAAAAATACAATGTTTTATACTACTTTCAAGAACAAGGTATTAGATTAAAATAAAATAGCCAGGAAGTACATAAATAGATGTAATGTCCTGGCTATTTTTTAATGAAAAGCAATAAACTAAACCTTTATCAGGGCTTAATGATCAAAACAGAGGGAGTATTGGACAACCAGATACTTTGAGTTTCTACCGCCCTTTTCCAACTGTCAAAACTGATGAGCATAAGGTCCTGATGTTCCAAAAAGTCCTTATCAATCTTCTTTTCATTGTATAAGGCGATATGATTAGGTGCAATTTGTTCTATCGAACGAATAGTTTCCTTCAATTCCGGATTTTGTTTGATAACACCTGTAGCGTCCAGAATAATTACTTTTGCTTCATTGTGATGAATAAGCTTTTGCGCATACACTAACAAAAAGCTATCGCTTAAAGAGAAGATAGGAATGAAAACGTTTTCGACCTTTTCCAGTTCTTTATCAATCAAAATACCGACAGGTACTTTTGACAATCGGATGATGTGTTTGGTATGTTCATCAAACACCGTATTCTCAAACAATTTTTCTCTCCCTGTGATCGTATCGTATAAACGTTCAGGATTAATCATCTTCGTGGTAAAGCCTAAGATTTTACCTAACAAGGTTCCCTGAAACACAGAACGCCCAATACTGATCAATAACAAATCAAAATTTCCAACATTAGCGGTGTCTGAAATTTCTTTATCCAGATCTTGTGTCGGTTTAAATAAGGTGACTACTGGAAGATCTAAGCGCTTTGCTTCGCTTAGGATGGGCTCAAAGCTTTCTGCTTCGTATTCTTCTGTGTTAAACTGATTCAGTTCATTACTCGGAGAAAAATGCATCGCTGTAATCGCCGCATTGTTCGGTGCTTTCTTAATGAAGCTATGTGCCAGACGAAGCATCGTTTTCCCACGATGAGGACTTCCAAAAGAAATCAAAATAGAGAATTTACTGACTGCCTCTACGGTTTCAGGTATCACCTTACTTCGTTTCTCCGGTAAGAGTTTATTGATGATATCCAACGCCGGACCTGTCATAAACGTAGTAACCAAAGCCATGATCACCATCATAGCAAACATCTCAGGGCTCAATACACCTAGATCATATCCGATGTTCAATACCACCAATTCCATTAAACCCCTTGTATTCATGAGGGCTCCAATGATTAAACTTTCCCTCCAGCTTTGTCCGACAAATTTAGCCGCAATTGCACTACCTAAGAATTTACCAGCGACAGCTAAGCCAATGATAACAGCACACATTTGCCATAAATAGGGTTCGTTCAACAAACCGATTTGTGTTCTTAATCCTGTAAATACAAAGAACAAAGGCAAGAGCAATACCAATGCTACATCTTCAATTTTTTCAATGAAAATATTTCTAAAATTAATATTCGCCGGCATTATCACTCCTGCCATGAAGGCACCGAACAAAGCATGTATACCAATGACTTCTGAGGTATAGGCAGATACTAACAATAAAATAAAGAATACCGCAACGATCGGTTTACTCAATCCTTCTTTGTTGGAATAGATATCTCCTATGCGTTTTAAAAATGGTTGTACAAATTTTAACATGACAACGATATAAGCAATAGCCATTAATATCGTGTATACCGCACTTACCAGAGATCCTGCTTTTACAATCGCAATTACCGCAGCCAGAATACACCAGGCTGTTATATCATCCGCTGCCGCACAAGTAATGGCGATAATGCCTAATTTATGTTTGGATAATCCACGCTCTTGTACAATACGCGCCAATACAGGGAAAGCCGTAACGCTCATGGCTATTCCAGTAAACAAAGCGAAGGAAAGAAAATTGACATTTGCGGGAGCAAACTCTGTGTAAATGAAAAATGCTAACCCCATTCCTAATGCAAAAGGAAAAATAATGCTGGCATGGCTGATAACCACTGCATCATCTGCTTTGTTTTTTAATACTTTCAAATCGAGCTCCATGCCTATGACAAACATAAACAGGATCAATCCGATCTGACTTAAAAACTGCAGGTTACCCAGTGATTGCGGAGGAAACAAAAACGCAGAGAACTCTGGAAAGTGCATGCCTACAAATGAAGGGCCTAACAAGATCCCCGCAGCAATCTCTCCTATAACGGAAGGCTGACGGATTTTCTTACACAAATAACCCAATACACGTGCCACTACAATGATCGTAATGATCTGCAGCAGCAACCTCGCCAAAGGATGCGTAACATTATGATGATAGGTGTCAATAAAATGTTGCCAATGAGAAACACCCGTTTGTTTGACAACTTCGGTTATTTTACCTGCCTCCAGGTATTCGCCTTGAATGACAATACCATACATGAGAGCGGAAAAGCCTCCAATGATCAGGACATAGAAAATTATTTTTTTAATATGGCTCATTTTATTAACTCTTTAAGAACTGCTTTAGATGGAATATAAAATATGAAGCCTGCTACGGTACGAATACCAAACTGACTGCTTTTGTCAAAATCAGAGACAAAGAAAGGTGCTGCTTCAAAAAACAAACCAGCATTTTGAAACGGAAACGGAAAGGCTTCCACTCCGACTGGCATTACGACTCCATGCTTATGTGTTTCAGTAAAGTTCCAATCCGCACGATAACCAAGACCTACATGAAACCTTACTTTTTCTAATTTGATGATACGGCATACCGCAGATACTTCACTGACAAAAGAAGACGTTTTATTTTTCTCGCTATAGAAATTGGCTCTTGTAACACGAAGATCCAAGGCCCAGCGGGTGTCCTTACCCGAGCGTAATCCCAAACCGGTTTCTGTTCCTGTAGGATAAAGAGCTATACCAGGACCGGTTTGACGAGCTGTTGTTTGAGGAGTCGCAGGTTGTGCGAATGCAGAAAGAAAAGTAAGTAAGAAAAAAGCAAATGAAAACAAGAAGCGCATAGTGTGTTTGTAATTTCCCACAAAAATACGTCAAAACGATAAGGCGTTATAAACACATGAAACCAAGTACACAAAAAATGTAACAAGCCGGCATAAAAATGTAATGAATTATCGAATCGTTTTTTGAATGAATTCCTTTCTGTAATTATCTCCCAGGGTTATTTTGACTTCATTGCCATTACTATCAGATAGGGTGGTAATAATTTCATCGTGCGTAAAAAATTTAACACCCTTTAGGGCAAGAATGTCTTTCTTATTCACACGGCAGAAATCTTCCGCAGGAAGAAAGGATAAAATTTGTTCGAAAGATATATTCTTGAGAATCAATTCCTCTTTATTTTCCAACAAAACTAACTTATCTCGTTTGTCTCTCTCGGCGGTAGTAATCAATGCCACTTGATTAAAATACAAAAGCGTTTTGCCTTTATTGGTATTGAGCTGAACAAACTGTTTTTCTGTTTTGACAATAGACAATAAATCTGCTGCTTTCTGCAACGCTTTTTCCAAGCGTTCTTTCTGAACAGGCTTACGAATGTAATCGATGGCCTCTATATCGTAGGCCTCTGCCGCATGCTCTTTGTAAGCCGTGGTAAAAATAACCGGTTTGCCGCGGAGCAAATGCGCCACTTGCAGGCCGTTAAGATTAGGCATTTCTATATCTAAAATACAAATATCAAAATCCAGTTGTCCGGCTTCTTCCACCAGTTTCAAGGGATCATTGAATGCTTTCACCACTTCTACGTAATCAATTTGCTCACACATCATGCGCAAGTAAGTCAATCCCGGCAGTTCA
>JACMQM010000350.1 GCA_014376985.1 Cytophagaceae bacterium
AAATCTGTTAATACTTTTGAGCTAAAGTCTGCACAGTATACTATTTCAGGTTCTTCAAAGGCGCCATCCAGAGGGAAACATTCTCCCATACAGCCTTTTTCTAATTTAACTGCTGCTTCTTTTTTACCATAGTGCATCGCCATGACAAGATCTGCACACATTTCTGTACTGGTGAAGCCCATTTTTATACCTAATAGCTCTTTCGCATACGCTCTATAGAAGTAGGCATCAGCATATTTCGGATTTAAGCTAATAGCATTAGTAAAATCTCCAATGGCTTTTATATAATCTTTACTATTTAAGGAATTAACCCCGCTATTGTAATAGGATGTAGCATCAGGGTGGTTAAACGCCGAAGAAACGGTGAAGATTACAATGCTAAGTAGGGTTATGTACCAGTTTTTCATGCGAGTCTCTTTAAGTCAAAAGATGGTACTTGTTATAAGTACGTAGTGGCTATTTCTTTCTACGAAATAGGTTAATTCGGGTTACTAAATTAGTTTAAATAATTTACCTTATGATGTACTAAATCATGTGAATAATCTCAAAAAAAGAACTTTTTAGGCCGGGGGAGACATTTTAAAATGTTGATAAATCGGAGAAAATTGTCCATCGAATAACAAAGTCTTCTTTAGGACTTCATTAAGGCCTCAATTTCTTCTATTTCTATGGGAATAAATTCCATTAGGTTTTTTGGGCCTTGCGGTGTAATCAAAATGTCATTTTCTAAGCGAATCCCTATTCCTTCTTCTTTAATATAAATTCCTGGCTCGCAAGTGAGTAACATGCCAGCCTTTATTTCTCCTTTTTTATTTCCCACGTCGTGAACATCTAGTCCTAAAAAGTGAGAAATGCCGTGCATGAAGTATTTTCTATATAGTGGTTGTTCAGGATCTTGTTTTTTGACCTCTTCTTTATCCAATAGGTTCAGTTTGATCAACTCATCTTCCACTAATCGAACAACTGCTGTTTGATAAGCTTCAAACGTATTTCCTGGTTGTAGCAGTTTAGCCGACTCTTTTAGAATATTTAATACGGAGGCATATACCTCTCTTTGTCGTGGAGTAAATTTTCCGTTTACAGGAATGGTACGAGTAAGGTCCGACGCATAATTTCCATAAGCCGATCCGAAATCCATCAGTACTAATTCTCCATCTACGCATTGCTTATCATTAGCAACGTAATGCAATACACAAGCGTCTTTTCCGGAAGCAATGATACTCGCATAGGCCGGTCCGGAGGAGCGTTGACGAATGAATTCGTGCATGATTTCTGCTTCAATTTCAAATTCATAAACACCCGGTTTCATGAATTTCAAAACCCTCTGAAAGGCATCTCCGGTGATTTTGCAGGCACGCGATACCTGCTCAATTTCTGCTGAGTTTTTAAAGGTTCTCAATTCATGCAAAATAGGCGATGATCGTTCAATGGAATGCAAAGGATAATGTTGTTTCACATATGCAGTGAAGCGGTCTTCTTTGGTTTGTACAGACTTCTCCGCACGCCCGTGTTCATTGGCATTGAGATAAATCGATTGAGCTTCCAGAAAAAGAATATGAATGATTTTATCGAAATCTTTCTCCCAATAGACGGTTTCAATACCCGATAATTCACGAGCCTCTACTTTGTTTAATTTAGCGCCTTCCCAAATCGCGATGTGCTCATTGGTCTCTTTTATAAATAAGATTGTTTTATGTTTTTCTTCAGAAGCATCGGGGAACAAGACTAACACGCTGTCTTCCTGATCAATTCCTGAAAGGTAAAACAGGTCATTATTCTGGCGAAAAGGGAAGGTACCATCCGCATTAGTAGGGTAGATGTCGTGGGATAAGAAGACCGCAATTCCTCCCTTTTTCAGCTTCGAACTAAAGGCTTCTCTGTTTTGTATAAAAAAGGATTTATTTATCGGTAAGTACCTCATTTTAGTTAAATTTATAGAATAATCAATCTTATAAATATGTTAAAGAAGAATCTGATTCTGTTTGTTATTATCTGTGTCCAGTTTTATACTGCCAATGCTCAAAGTAATAAGTATTGGGTCTTTTTCAAAGATAAAGATACATCAAATTATAATTGCTCCATGGTGTTAACTCCACATGCTATAGAGAACAGAACGACACATGGCATCTCGTTGTACCAATATACTGATATCCCAGTAAACAAATCATATGTTCATTCATTAGAAAAATCAGCTCAGGCAGAAACAATTTGCGAATCCAGATGGATGAACGGTGTATCTTCTTTTTTAACTGCGGAGCAAAAAAGTTTGGCGGAAAAACTTCCTTTTGTAAAAGAGGTGCGTATCATTGATCGTAACATCGTGGTTACCTCTACCAATGTCAATACAGATCCTGCTTACATGCACGTGGCCATGCTACAGATGGGACTCGCCAATTTTCTTAAAGCATCATTAGACGGCTCAGGTGTGAGCATAGGAGTCATCGATGCCGGCTTCTTTTTGGCTCAATCCGATAAGTATACTTCACACTTAGTATCGGAAGGTAAAATAAAAGCGCAGCGTGATTTCATAGATTCATCCCGTCACGATTTGATTACTGTTTCTGTAACCGGTGCAGATGAACATGGTAAGAACGTATTGCGTATGATCGGTGGTTACGATGATAAGCAGCGTGTCCAATTTGGTATGGCTCCTAATGCATCTTACTATTTGGCAAGAACAGAGGATGGCGATCGTGAGCACCGCATAGAAGAAGATCATTGGATAATGGCTCTGGAATGGATGGAGAGTATGGGTGTTCGTTTGATCAGTACTTCATTGGGTTATGCCATTAAAATGGATGATCCTAAAGAAAACTATACACAAGATCAAATGGACGGTAAGACAGCTACCATTACTAAAGCTGTACAATTAGCATTTGATGAGAAAGGAATTTTCATTGTTGTTTCCGCAGGTAATGAAGGAGCCAACTCCGCATGGCAAATTATTTCAGCGCCAGCAGATGCAAAAGGTGCATTGGCTGTAGGCGCTACTAACGATACGCAATTGGACAGAATCGATTACAGTAGTATTGGTCCTGAGCACTTGCCTTATTTGAAGCCTAACGTATCCTGCTATTCTCCCAACGGCACGTCCTTCTCTTGCCCTGCGGTAACAGGCTTTGTGGCTTGCCTGATGCAGAAGGCTCCGCAGTTGAGCAATAAAGAATTGTATGAGATCATGCTGAGAAGTTCTCACCTTTATCCTTATGGGAATAATTTCATCGGTTATGGAGTACCACAAGCGGATCGTGCATTGGCTTTGATTGGAAATATAAATACCGATTTTAAAACAGCTTTGAAGTCTGAAGTAAAGAAAAGTAAATTCTCTTTGAAGAAGCTGGATAAAGAAATTAAAGAAGTGGTAGTTTTTAATAAGAAAAATGAAACCATTGTATTAAATCAAGAAATCGTTACAGTTAAAAAAGGAAAACTGACCATCAAAAGAGGAGATGGCGTCGCAAGAACGACCGTAACCTTCCCTGATAATTCAGTATTGGAAATTGTTTGGCAATAAGAAGAGGGACACAAGTTGGTGAAGGAATTTGAAATTATTGAATTGTCCAATGGGATAAGAGTGATCTTTAAAGAAGTTCCTTATTCTAAAATCGTGCATTGTGGTTATATCCTGGATTCAGGTACTCGCGATGAAATCGAAGGAGAGCATGGTATTGCCCATTTTTGGGAACACATGTCTTTCAAGGGAACTAAGAAAAGGTCACCTTTTCGCGTACTGAGTAGCTTAGAGATTTTTGGCGGAGAACTCAATGCTTATACCACAAAAGAAAAGATGTGGTTTCATGCTTCTGTCCCTGGGCAACATGTTGAAAAAGCATTTGATGTATTAACCGATATCGTTTTTGAATCTACTTTTCCTGCGAAAGAATTAGAGGTAGAGAGAGGAGTCATATTAGAAGAGATTTCCATGTACCTCGATACACCGGAAGAATATATTCAGGACGAATTTGAACACCGTTTATTCAAAGGTCAATCTTTAGGAAATTATATTTTAGGAACACCTGAAAGTGTTGCTTCTTTCTCTACACAAAAAATAAAAAAGTTTGTTAAAGAAACCGTGGATACAGAACGTATCGTGTTTTCTATTGTAGGAAATATTAAATCTTCCGAAGTACATCGTTTGGTGGACCGGTATATCAAAGTTATTCCTAAACATACGGCGAAACGAAAAAGACAGAAGAGTAAGAAAAAAACGATAGTATTTTCTGTAGAGGAAACCAGAAATAATAACCAGGCGCACTGCATTATAGGCTGTCAGGCTTATTCATTGAAGGACGACAAAAGATTACCTTTGTTTATGCTTTCCAATTGGCTGGCTGGCCCTGGTTTAACATCAACGCTTAACATGGTATTGAGAGAGAAAAAAGGATATGTGTATACTATCGAAGCAAACTATCAGCCATTTGTTGATACAGGGATGGTGAATTTTTATTTTGGTACAGATAAAAAGCATTTGTACAAATCAATAGACTTGATTCAAAAGGAATTGCAGCTATTAAAAGACAAAGCATTAAGTTCTTTTCAGCTTCGTCAAATGAAAGAACAGGTACTCGGACAAATGTTGATGGCAGAGGAGAGTTTGAGTAACATGATGCAAATGATGGGTAAGAGCTTGTTGGATTATGGCAGAGTAGAAAGTTTTTCGGAAGTAGAGAAAAAAGTAAATAAGCTAACGCCTAATGCTTTGCAGGAAGTTGCGCAGGAGATATTTGAAAAAGATAAAATGAGTCAGTTAATCTTATTACCTGAATAATTTTAATGGATGTTTTACCAGAAGATTTACAACGCTACCTGGATTTTCACACGGATGAAGAAAGTAGCTTATTGTCAACGATAGATCGTGACACGCATTTGAATGTCATGTTGCCGCGAATGTTGTCCGGACATTTTCAGGGACGTTGCCTTTCTATGTTGTCGAAATTGATAGCGCCCAAAACGATATTAGAAATAGGCACTTATACCGGTTATTCCGCTTTGTGCTTAGCGGAGGGGCTTGTTAAAGGCGGTAAATTAATATCTCTTGATGTCAATGAAGAGCTTGAGCCACGTGTCATGAAACATTGGAAGCAGAGTGATTTCTATGCACAGATGGAACTGAAGATCGGTGATGCCACCCAAATCATTCCTAATTTGAAGGTTGATTTTTTTGATTTGGTATTCATTGATGCAGATAAGAAAAACTATGCATTGTATTATGATTTGGTCATTGATCGTATCCCTTCAGGCGGAGTAATATTGGCGGATAATGTTTTATGGAGTGGCAAAGTGTATGATCAGTCTTTGCAAGACAAGGATACGGCAAACATGCGTTTATTCAATGAAAAAGTAGCACAGGATCAACGAGTCGAAAAAATAATTTTACCTATACGGGACGGCGTATTTATGATTCGAAAAAAATAAAAGGATGACAAGGAATTATTACACAGCAATTGTTTTTTTTATTTGTTTTCTCTCTCAGACAATCACTATCGCCCAGATTGTACCTGATCGTATTGAGTTTGCAGGTATGCAGTTGTTCCTTACAAAAAAGGCTAAGGCCAGGGTACAAGCAGATGTGGACATGATTAAAAAAAGTACGACATACTTTCAACAAAAAGTAGATCGTGCCAATTTGTTTTTCCCTGTCATCGAAAAAGTCTTTGTCGAAGAGGGATTTCCCTCGGAGTTTAAATACCTCGCTTTGCAGGAAAGCAGTTTAGTTTCAGATGCCGTTTCTTCTTCTCAGGCAGTTGGGTATTGGCAATTCAAGAAAGAGTCTGCTGTAGAAGTCGGCGTAAAAGTAGACCATCGTGTAGATGAACGTATGAATATCTATGCCTCCAGTCGAGGGGCGGCTAAATACCTTAAACGCAATCAGGGTGTTTTGAATAACTGGGTTTACACCTTGTTATCTTACAATATGGGATTAGGTGGCGTTCGCTCGCAGGTGAATAATGAATACGTTGGTGCACAGCAAATGGAAATTGACGAAGACATGCATTGGTACGTGTTCCGGTTTTTAGCACATAAAATTGCTTATGAAGGAATGGTGGGTAATGCCCATCACTCTTCTTTACACTTGATCGCCTATAAATTATCAGAACAGAAAAAATTACAGGACATAGCGAAGGAAGCTAACCTTGACGAGCAATTAGTATTAGATTATAATAAATGGTGTTTGCATAAAGAAGTTCCGGGAGATAAGGAGTATACCGTAATCTTGCCTGTGCCTGTAGCTGATAGAGAGCAATACATTGCTAAATATGAAAAGGGGAATGCATCTACGATCACTCCTGTTCATCCACCTGTTATTGTTTCCATCGAACCTACTCCTGGAACCATTGTAGATAAAGAAGGCGTGGCATATACTTCCATAGACGAAGTTCCGGATTGGACAAAAGCTCCGATGAGAGTTTCTATTAATAGGGTAAAAGCATTACGTATCGCAGTCAGTGATGACATTCATACGATTACCTTGACATCGGGTATTTCTAAAGAAGGCTTTTTAAGGTTCAACGAAATAACGGTCTCTCATCAACTCATTCCGGGGAATTATTATTATCTTCAGTTGAAGCGAACGAAGGCTTTGGTTCCATACCATACCGTTAGAAAAGGAGAATCAATATGGTCCATTGCTCAGCACTACGGCATGAAGCAAAGTGCTATACTTTCAAAGAATCGAATGGCTAAGCATGAGGCCATAAAAGAAGGCCGAGTACTTTGGCTAAGAGACAAACGTCCTAAAGATACACCAATAGAGTTTAAGAAGATAGAAGAGGTAAAGCCGGCGGAAGTGAAACCAATTGTGGTGAAGCCTATACCATTCAATGATACGATTACTCCTATTATTCAAGAAACATTACTTCTAAATGATCAGTATATTTATCACGTAGTCAAGCAAGGTGAAACTATGTTTGGTATATCACGTTCTTACTACGTATCCTCAGATAGCATTTTGCATTGGAATGGGATGAACGACTATTTTATTAAAACAGGACAGAATCTTATTGTTGGACGAAAGTTGAAAGGGATGCCTGTAAAACATATCGTCAAGCAAGGCGAAACACTGTACAAGATTGCTCAGCAGTATCACGTAGAAGTGAGCTCCATTTTGAAGAACAATAGCAAAACAGAAGCCTCTATAAAAATAGGAGAGGAATTGATCATTAGTCAATGAGGCAATGGCCCAAAAGTTATCGCACATACCAGTTGATGTTTTAGTCCATGTAGAAGAACATATGGATGATCCTGTGGTATTGTTAGATAAATACAACAAGGTACTATGGGCCAACAAAAAAACGCAAGCAATTTTTCCTGAACATTTTTTTTATAATAAAAGCATCATAGATCTTGTGCACTTCTTCATTGAAGATGAACACACATTAGTTCAATTTCTCTCCGGTGCATACCAGGACATGAAGTTACATGGACCGGTTTTGACTTATGAAGTAA
>JACMQM010000351.1 GCA_014376985.1 Cytophagaceae bacterium
GCATTATGAAGTGTCGCTTGTACGACCTCGTCTATAGCTCGTATTAAAGATCCTGTGTTGGAGGTTGGTAAATCAAATTGCAAGGTCCACATCATGACTCCACTGGCATTTGTGATAGCTAATGCTGTTTTGTCTTTAATAGTGGCAACACCGTTGTAATAAAGTGATTGACCTGTTGCCGGTCTGATGGAATCCTGATCTACCGCTCTCGCGTAAGAAGATACAATGTTTTTGTAACCCATGCTGTAACTTCCAGAAGAAGTATTGTTTACCCATCCGTAACCATAACTCGGAACACCTAATACAAGGTGGTCTTTGTCTACTCCTTTACCGTTCCAGTAACTGAGGTCATTGACAGCTAAACTGTAAGGCGAATGTTGTCCCGGACCTGTCCAGGTGCCAAAAGCGTCGTAAGCCATGGCATTGATCCAATCGAATTTCTGCGCGGTCACATTTGAAATTCTATAGCCAAACCAGGTGCCCAACGCCGCTGTCATGATTTTATTTTGACCATGCAGGGCTACTTCTAATTCTGCTATAAAACTGGCATATTGAGCATCTGTTATGTCTGTACCATTTAAAAGATCGCCTTCAATATCGACATCGATACCATCCAGGTTATAATCGCTCAAGAATTGCATAAGGGTGGCTACGAAAGCTGTTCTGGAAGTGGAAGTAGCCATTACAGCAGACCAGTTGGGTTTGCTTGCTCCTGCACCTCCCAATGAGGCCAATATTTTTGAACTATTGGCATGGACTATTCCTGACACCGTCAGGAGATCGGTCGTTGGACCTAAAACACCATTTGTATTGGTTGGATTTATAAAGGCCACATTAACATGCGTCACTTTCGTGTAATCAACAGCATTCGCGCCAGAGATGAAGCCATTCCAGTTAACCAAGTAGCCGACTACTTTGAACTGGGCGTTGGCATTGAATGCTAAAAGACAAGCAATGCATAACGCACTAAGGAAAAGGGAAAAGGAGGAGTTGAATTTTGACATACGATCAATATTGGATTTATCCAAGTTTATACGTGTAAGATACTAAAAGTAAATCTGTTTTGAGGTATAAAGTAAGTTTAAACCTTGTTTTACACTTCATTTACGTAAAAGTAGCCTTGGATAGATTGCAGGATGCTTAAAAGAGTTCTTTAGCCTTAATATTTCGGTTAAATATAAATTAAACAGCGGTATTCCGATTGAATTTATTGCGGTAATTAATAGGCGTCATGCCGGTGATTTTTTTGAATACATCTCTAAAGGCTTTGATGTCTGTATAGCCCACATCAAACATCACTTCGTTGATGTTTTTACGATTGGTTTCAAAACTTTTTTTAGCCGCTTCGATTTTTACACGCTGTACATATTCTGTTACCGTATTACTCGTTGCTTTTTTAAATCGACGTTCCAAACTTCTACGCCCAATGGCAAATTCATCCGCTAATTCATCTACCGTTATTTTACCGGTATAATGTTGTTCGATGTATTCCTGTGCTTTTTTAACATCTTCATCGTCGTGTTCTTTTTGTCCACGGAAAATAATAAAAGAAGATTGACTGCTTTTGTCAATTTCAATTACAAAATATTTAGAAGCCAATATGGCCATTTCTCTGTTGACATACTTTTCAATCAGGTACAACAAAAGATTCCAGAAGGAATGTGCTCCGCCGCTAGAGTATATGCCTTGTTCGTCGGTAATGATTTTTTCAGACACGAGATGAACATCTGGAAATAGGCTTCTGAATTCATGCTCTGCCATCCAATGCGTAGAACATTGTTTGCCTTTTAGCAAACCGGTGGAAGCCATTAAAAATGCACCGACACAAAGACTGGCTAATTCTGCTCCTTCTTTGTATTGTTGCACCATCCAGGGAACAAAAGCAGCATTCTCCTGAATGACTTTTTTCATATCGCCATTGGTGGCTGGTATGATGATCAGATCAGTTTTAGGAAAATCATTCACTTCAAGGTCTGGCACAACAGTGAAAAATTTGCTGTATTGCTGCGGTTCTTTGGTAAGACCAATGAGTTGTATTTTAAACAAAGGCGCTTTGCCCATTCCAACAAGAAAATCATTGACTTTCGTAAAGGCAATATAAGATCCTTCTATGGTACTTAAAGCAACAGCGCCTTCCGGAACAAGAATAGAGATGTGTTTCATGGTTCAAATCTAAGACAATTGTTTGTCGCAGTCAACCCCTAATAGAGTCGTTTTTACACCCTGTGAATTTACGATTAAGACAATATCTTTGATTCAACCAAACAACCATAACTATGAATTTTAAAACCATTTACCAATCCATTACCATAGAAGCATCCAAAGAAAAGGTCTGGAGTGTATTGTTCGAGGATCACTACTCACGCCTTTGGTATGCTGAGTTTAGTCCAGGAACTCATGCAGTCACCGACTGGAAAGAAGAGAGTAAAGCCTTGTTTATTGATGACAAGGGCGATGGTTTATTAGGTAAAATTATTGTCAATAAACCTTATGAAAAATTATCGATAGAATACCAGGGAGAAGTGAGAAAAGGAATAGAAGATGCTAACAGCCCGGCTGCACAAGTGTTGAAGGGCGGATTGGAAACTTATACCTTAGTCGAAGAGGATAGAAAAACACTATTGTCTATTGCAGGTGACATGAGCGATGATTATTTTGATGTCATGTTTGCCTCGTGGACACAGGCTTTGAAAAAGATTAAAGAATTGGCGGAAAGCAATTGATCATTTATTATATAAATAAAACAGTATCATTATGATTATATTCATTACCATTCTTCTTGTTTTAATTGCAATCATCGCTTTGTTATTAATTGTCGGTTTCTTTATAAAGAAAGAGTATAGCATTGAACGGGTTGTTTTTATTGGTCAACCCAAAGAAAAGGTATTTGAGTTCATCAAAATTCTGAATAATCAGGATCACTACAACAAATGGTGGATGGATGATCTACAGCCAAAGAAAACACTGAAAGGTATAGACGGTGCGGTAGGTTTTATTACGGCATGGGACAATGGAGGTCAGCAGAAAGGAGAGCAAGAAATAAAAAAAATAACAGAGGGACAACGCATTGATTTTGAACTTCGTTTTGAAAAACCGTTTAAAAACATTGCCGATACATTCATGGAAACGACTGCTTTTGCAGAAGGCACAAAACTTAGTTGGGGATTCAGCGGTAAGAATAAATATCCTATGAATGCTATCTATAAAGTATTTAACCTGGAGAAAAAATTGGGAGACGATATGTCTATAGGTTTAAATAGATTGAAGAACGTATTGGAAAACAATTAAATAACTAACAACTATGAACTAACAACTATGAACTCAAAAACAATCAACATTCTCTACTGGATCATAACCGGATTATTTTGTGCTGCCATGTTACTAGATGCTATCGGAGGACTGATGCGTTCGGAAGAAGGCAAGGTCGCTCTTGCGCATCTCGGCTATCCTGAATACTTAATGAGCATTGTCGGTATAGCTAAAGTGTTGGGTGTGCTGGCTATCCTTCAAACGAAGTTTAATGTGATCAAGGAATGGGCTTATGCCGGTTTTACCATTAATTTTATTGGAGCTGCGCTCTCGCATTTCTTTACAGGTGATACGATGGGTATGTTCTTTATGCCGCTTATCGTATTAGCCTTCATGTTTGTCTCGTATTACCTATGGAAAAAGAAACAAGCACAGGCATAGATACCTTGTCTTATGAAGGATCAACGCGTGTAGAAGTATTCAAAACAAATGTGGTGCATGAACAAGATGCAGATCATCTGCTAGGAATATTGTCACAAAATTTTCCCTGGTTTGATGTTCATTTTGATCTGGAAGATTGCGATCGTATTTTAAGAATAGAAGGAAATGGTGTTTTTAATGAACAGATTATTTCATTATTGTCCAGGTATGGTTATGAATGTACCGCATTGGTATAACTTGAAATAATAAGTAATTAGATAAACTAACAACTAACAACTAACAACTAACAACTAATTTTATGGCAAGAGTAAATACCTATCTCAACTTTCCTCGCCAAACAGAGGAAGCGTTTAATTTTTACAAATCTGTTTTCGGCGGAGA
>JACMQM010000352.1 GCA_014376985.1 Cytophagaceae bacterium
ATTACGTGTCGCCCTGCATTTAAGAAATGACGAAATCATAGAAATCATGAAACACGTCAACTTCAACATCAGTAAAGGTGAAATTGGAGATATCTTTCGTAACGAAGACCATCCTAATTTTAAAAAATGTGGAGACCAGATACTCAGGAACTTTCTCAATGGGTTAATTATACATTTGAGAGGACCGAGGGAAGATAATAGAGATCAGAAATCTGAGATCTGAGATCAGAAGAGTAATCAGATTTCAAATCTCCGATTTCAGATTACTCAAACGTATTTCCTTGAGCTATATCTCCCGTCTCATAACCTTTCTTAAACCAATACATCCTTTGCTCAGACGTACCGTGAGTAAAGGCATCGGGGACAATCCTTCCATTGGCTTCTTTTTGTAGACGATCATCTCCAATGGCATTCGCCGCGTTCAATGCTTCTTCTATGTCACCGGGCTCCAATACATCTTTCATTTTCTGATCGTAGTGTGCCCAAACTCCGGCATAAAAATCTGCCTGCAATTCTAATTTTACTGAAAGTTCATTAATCTCTTTTTGACTCGCTCCACTTTGCAGTTGTCTTACTTTATCTGACGTACCCAATAACTTCTGCACGTGATGTCCCACTTCATGGGCTACAACATAAGCCATAGCAAAATCACCGGGGGCATTGAAGCGTTGTTTCAGCTCATCATAAAAAGTTAAATCGATATACAACTTTTGATCCAACGGACAGTAAAACGGACCCGTAGAGGCGCTTGCAGAACCACAAGCAGATTCCACGCTTCCACTGAACAAGACCAAAGTTGGCTCCTGGTATTTTCTATTTAATTTTTCTTCGAACAATTTATTCCATACATCTTCTGTATCACCGAGTACCACTTTTACAAACTGCGCCTGTTCGCTTTGTGCAGCAGTATCTACAGGTTGTTCTGTTTGTTGTGTGCTGATGGCGTTGATCACATCGGAAGGATTACCTCCCATGACCAATGTCAACACAATGACGATCAATGTGCCTACACCACCCAATGCTATTTTACCTCCCATGCCACCACCACGGCGGTCATCGACGTTATCACTTGCTCTTCTTCCTAGCCAACGCATAATACTATTTGTTTAAAATGGTGAATATCTATTTATCCTTGATGAGTTTGTAAGCAATCTGCACGGTACCAAATGCCGGTACAATTTTATACAGACCATTATCTACGATGTCTGACAACATCAATCCATAACGAAAATCTACAAAGAATCGATTTAAGATGTCTACTCCAATACCTGCCTGCCAGTTAAAGGTATTGGGTTGAAACGAAAGGCGCTTTCATCAATTTTATCTCCATTCACTTTATAACTGTTGTCCAGGTTGTGATTCATGCCTGGCCCTTTGTGCAAACGGAATCCGATGTCATCGTTAAATAATTGCAAGCCCAACATCAGATTGACATCCACTGTTTCATAACGTAATTCCTGCTTCGTATCCTGATTGGTAGATAAGTCATGGACGAGTAAATCCGCGCCCTTTCTGGCATAAAAGACTTCCGGCTGGATATAGAATTTCAGAAGTTTTACACGTGCAAAACCTCCTAACGAATAAGCAGGAATAGGTTGAGAAGAAATGTTATCTCCATCTACTTTTGCCCACAACACTTGGCCGCTCGCGGCAGGACCGAAAGTGGAAATTTGCGCTTCACTGTGTAAAGTTGAAATAAAAAGCAATCCGCTAATTAGTCCAATTAGTCTATTCATGTCTCTTTTTTTGATGATTAAAGATAACAAATTCAATTATACAACATGCAGAGACACACTAAAAGTATGTAAATAATAACGAATATTATTTCTATGTTAAACACGCCTGATGTCTTCAAAAAAGAACGTATTCCGACTTGCATACCACTCAATATTTCATAAATTAGTTATGTGAGACCATACTGCACAGTGGCCGATCCTTCTTTTAACTAAATTTTATTCTTTATGAAAAACATCCTACTGGCAATGCTGATCAGTTTTGCAACCACTCTTTCTTATGCACAAAGCTTCACTTTAAAAAGTACTGATGTAGGCGGACAGGCCACGTCTAATCAGGTCTTCAATGGCATGGGGTGTACAGGCGGTAACCTATCACCACAATTAAGTTGGGAAAACGTACCGGAAGGCACTAAAAGTTTTGCCATCAACATGTACGATCCGGATGCACCGACAGGCAGTGGTTTCTGGCATTGGGTAGTTTTTGATATTCCTGCTGCTACCAAAGAACTGAAAACCAATGCAGGCAATCCTGAAAAAAATATTTTACCTACTGGAGCCATACAAAGTCTGACAGATTTTGGCAAAGCGGGTTACGGCGGCCCTTGCCCGCCGGAAGGTCACGGTTTTCATCAATACATTGTTACCATCTATGCATTGAAAACCGACAAGCTAGGTTTGGATAAAAATACCAACCCTGCCATGGTAGGCTTTTATTTGCATGCGAATACCATTCAAAAAGCTTCTCTTGTTTTTTATTATAAAAGATAATACATGATAAAAAAAGAGTAGTGATGAAGTAACGATTGTATGCAACCCTCATTATCCAATCATTCACGCATAAGCGTGAGTAAATATTCATGGCTTATCCAGTGTATTCAAACCCATGGAAAAACCAGGGATAACCATGAAACATCTACAACAGAACGCCTCGTATAACAGATTAAAAAATGGCCAAGTGGTGCATTGAGTTATAATAAAAATGACAAGCGCCTCGGAATAAATAAATCATCTAGGCTCTTAATAAAAAAGAGGGTAGAAGACTCGCGTTAGCAAAGCTTCTGCCCTCTTTCATTAACCTGTTATTTTTTATTGCTTGATCACTATTGCACCATAGCCTTGTACTTGCAAGAAGTACAATCCATTCGGATAGGAAGATAAATCTACTTCCGCTCCAGCCACTGGAATTTGTTGTTTTGACAATTCCTCTCCTTGTCCATTTCTAATACTGACTTCTATAAAATCGTTGGTATTCGTATTCAGAGCGATGTTCACTTTTCCTGAAGAAGGATTGGGAAACACATTGAATACATTATTTTTAATGGGATCAGTTACTGCTGTAGCATTGTTCACGATGAGCATGCCTACATCACTTAGTATGGATCCGTATATGCTTGATACCAATACACTATAGGTGCCCTGATCAGAAGAACCTGCTTGTGAAATGCTGTAAGAAAGCTGATTGGCACCAGTAATTACTTCTCCATTTTTATACCATTGATAAGTCAACGCACCAGAGCCGTAAGCCACTACGTTGAAGGAAGCCGGATCACCTGTAGAAACAGTCGCATCATCCGGTTGATCGCTAATGGATGGAGGAGCGAATGAAGTGCTGTAAGAAATTTTGTATAAGGATTGATCACCTCTACTTAGGTAGTATAATTCGCCATCAAGACTTGTTACTAAATATGTAAGACCTCCTCCCATATCGGTACCAAAAGAATATTGTTCATCTGGATTAGAGACGCTGATGTCATTGATCCATTTACCACAATAATCATTAAAGAAATACTGGTGGCGATAACTTACCGGATAGGTAGTTGAAACAGGATTAAAGAATGTTCCTCCTACGATAGAACAACCTTGTCCATCTGTATTGCTAGCATGTCCATAGACATGGATCGGCTGAGTATAGTTCGTACAGTTCGTGGTACAAAATCCTTCTTTGTTTGGCCAACCAAAATTTAATCCACCGGTTGTCGCATCATTGATTTCTTCCCACGTACCTTCACCTACATCATTTACGAATAATCTTCCGGATATACGATCAAAAGTAATGGAGTAAGGATTTCTCAAACCATAAGCCCATATTCTTGACTTTGCATCATTGCCTGTAAATGGATTACCTTTCGGCACAGAACCATCCGGATTGACGCGGAGAATTTTTCCTAAATAATTATCTAAGTCTTGCGCATTTGCACCTGTGGCATTTTCTCCAACTGCTACGTAGAGCTTGCCATCCGGACCAAAAGCAATAGCACCGCCATTGTGATTGGTATGTTGTGAACTTAAATCGTTTAATTCTAAGATCGTCACTAAGCTACCTGCTGCCATTGTTGCTCCATTCATCGTGAGGCGAACAATTTTATTAAACGCAGCCGTGCGCTCTACGCCTGCGGGGACTGTATGATACAAATACACATAATGATTGGTGGCAAAATCAGGATGCACCGCTACACCAATCAATCCTCTTTCACCTGTATTATTTACTGTCAATGTAACTACAGGATCTGTTACCATAACTCCGTTTTGAATCAGGCGGAGTTTACCACCTTGTTGGGTAACAAATATATCGGAGCCATCTGGTGTAAATGCAAACGCTGTAGGAGACGAAAGTCCACTACTTATCAATACTCTACTAAAACCAGTAGGAAGTGTTTGGGCATAACCGCACTTAGCAAAGCTTAGAACAATCATTACAACAAAAGATAAAATAGTTTTCATAGACGAATCTTTAATTGATGATACTTATAAAACAGGTCCTTGTTTCTTCCAGTCCACCCTGTTGCGGCGCGAAGTGCTTCCTCCCAATTTTGCTATTTGTTTTCTCTTCTCTTGATCCATGGCTGCGAAACCCCTTACAACAGAAGCTGCGACCAATTCCGATTCTTCTGGCTGCTCCGACTTGTAAGATGCATGCCTCCTTTTTTTTGCAAGTTCTCTTTTTCTGTCAGGATTCATTGCCGCAAAGTCACGACGACTATTCGAATCAAAATTTTTACTACTCATTATGCTAAAGCTAATTGATTAAAGATCTGTATCGAACAAAGCTTGTGCCATTGAGAATACTAAGTGTTTATGCACATACGAAAAACATAGCGTGTATTTGTTTCTACAGTACTGGGGTAAAACACCCACTGGTATAAAAACAAAAAACTTCTGCCATGCGACAGAAGTTTTTCATTCACAATAAGAAATGAGAAATTATTGTTTAACGATTTTCAAAAACCCTCCTTCGCTGGAACGCATGATATACACACCGTTGCTTTGTCCGGACAAATCAACAGACACTGTTTCGTGACCGTGATACGTATTGATCAACGTTCCGACACTGTTGTAAATCGACAGTGTTTCTGTTTCCTTCACACCAGTAATAGTAACCTCTCCAACTGTTGGATTCGGCATGACTTGTTTTGTCAATTCATTTGAAGCAAATTGATTGCTGGTGATCAAAGATCCATCAATTGTCCAAAGCTCCAATCCATATGTACCATCGTCTGCACCAAACAACAAAACGTTATTGATATTGCTCAAATAATTCGGATTACTGCTTCCTGTAGGATTAATGTTTGCAACAATAGTGGTTCCAACGGATGTACCATCTGTTTGCCACAACTCTACGCCATTTGTACCATCATCTGCTGTAAAGTAAATGATACCATTTGATAATGTGAAAGAAGATGGATTGCTATCGCCGGCTGGGTTAATGTCATCTATCATCACCGTACCAGCGGATGTCCCGTCGGTCTTCCATAGTTCTACACCATCAACACCGTTCGTTGCTCTAAAATATAAATTAGATCCAAGCAGCTTAGGA
>JACMQM010000353.1 GCA_014376985.1 Cytophagaceae bacterium
ATCGAACCAACGACCTACTGATTACAAGTCAGTTGCTCTACCAGCTGAGCTAAGGAGGCAATAATTAATTGGTTTGCAAATGTAGGCTCTATTCCTCAAATTGCAAAATAATTAAGGCCTCAATCTCTCAATATTTTTACTTTTTTTAACAGCTTGCTTACTTCTGCCTCAGCTTCAAGTATTTTACCTTTGATCTCTTCCTTAATTTTATCTGCATTTTTGCTTCTTCCCCAGAAATCCATGTTGGTTTTGTAGGTATCTATCTCAGATTTCAAGGAATTGATTTTTCTTTGAAGGTCTTTTTCTACCTTTTCAACTTTTACTTTGGAATCTCCGCCGCCTTTCGCTTGCAATACATCCAGCTTTAACTGCCATTCTTCCTTCAGTTCTTCGCTTAAAGTTTTCAGGTTATCGATGGCTCCCTTCAATGACTTAGAAAAAGCATCCTGAACTTCAGCAAACTTATTCCTAGGCACTTGTCCGATTTCATTCCATTCCTTAATCCATTCATTGAATTTAGTTTCAAGGTTGTCCGCCGTAATGTCAGCAGCTTGTTTAATGGAAGCAACAAGGTCCAGCTTCTTCTGTGCATTCACATCCAACTCTTTCTCAGACTCTGCTTGCTTATCTCGTTGGCGATTGAAGAAGTAATCACAGGCGTCTTTAAAACGCTTGTAAATGCTCTCTTTATGTTTGATAGGCACCTGACCAATCTTTGTCCATTCCTTTTGCAATCGAATCAACGTAGCTGATGCTTTTTGAGCATCATCGCTGTCCTTAAAAGCTTCTGCCTGTTCGCACAAACTGATTTTTAGGTTCAGGTTTTCTTTGCGTTTATCGTCTAATGTCTTGAAAAATGTATTCTTGTTTTGGAAAAACACTTTGCTGGCATCCCAGAACTTATTGTTGACTTCCTTACTGATTTCCTGAGCAACAGGACCGGTTTTCTTCCATTCTTCCTGGATCTTCAAAATGGATTGTGTCTTTTCCTTCCATTCGTCAATCTTACCGAAGCTGTATGTTTTGAATTCTTCCAACTGATCTAACAGTGCTTTCTTTAGTGTAAGACTTTGTTCTCTTTTCTTCTTTAACTCCTCAATGAACGCGTCTTTCTTCTTTAGCAATTGATCGATGGCATCACGGTAACGCGCATGGATGATTTCCGAATCTTCCTTTACAGCCGCTCCTATTTCACGGTATTCTTCCTGCAGCTTTCGCAAGTCACGCAAGGCTTCAAACGCGTCTTTGTGATTTAATAGCGCTTCGATACGAGCGACTACTTCCACTTTCAACTGAGAATTTTTCTTGCGATCGAGGTCTTTCAATTCGAAGTAAATTGCTCTATTGTTATAAAAAATTTCTAACAGGCCGTGGAAGTTGGCATTGAGTTCATGCGCCATTGCTCCAGGCACAGGACCTGCAGCTTTCCATTCTGCTTGTATCTTTTTAAACTCTTCTAAAGTATTCGTTCCATCTTCTGAAGCGACTAACTGACGTAGTTTTTCCAATAAACCTTGCTTGGTCTCCTGGTTTTTCTGGCGATTTTTATCTTGCTCTTTGTAATGACTTTGAAGACGATCACGCAGGTTATTGAAGGCTTTGTCAAAAGCAAGTGTCAACTCATCTTTCTTCCATTCGAAATCCTTTTCTTCTCCACCTGTTTCCAAAAACTTTTGCAGAGCGATGGCTTTCTCCTGTTCGGTTTGCACATCAAAACTATGACGAACCTCCTTTAGAAATTGAGAAGATGCCGCATAGTCGTCTTCTAATTTCCAATGGCTGATCTTATCTAGCAATTGCGTCTTATTCAATTCTTCCAATTCCTCTTTCCAACTGTGAGCAATGTCTTGGTGTAGCTGATCTGTTACCTCCAGATTTTCCATCTGATCTTACTATTTTGTATTAAAACTTATTTCCTGCAAAATACACAATTGCTTGTTAATTGCCTGTTAATTTAATTTTGGATCAATGGGATAATTGCTGATCATTTTATACTTGCCTCCTTTTCGCCTCAGCACCTCTTTCCAGAGCGTGTCAGGATCAGATTCTATGACCAGATCGCTATCCATGTCATAGGTATACCAGGCTTTTGATTTCAATTCATCTTCCAATTGCCCTACTGACCATCCCGAATAGCCTAGGAATATCTTAATATCCTGAGCCTCCAGGCTTCCGAAATTGAGATGTTCTTTGAATTCATCGAAGTCTCCACCCCAATAGAAGGAATTACTGATTTCTATAGAACCTGTAATAATGGCATTTTTTCGGCGATAGACAAAGAAAAGAGTATCTGTAGCGACCGGTCCGCCAAAATAGACAGAAAATCTGTACTGAATTTGAAGACCTTCCACTAAATCATTTAAAAATAGTTCTGTTTTCTTATTTAGAATAAAGCCGATAGCTCCTTCTTCCTTCTTATAGTCACAAAGCAGTACTACAGTCCTGTCGAAATTCGGATCCTCCAAATAGGGCTCTGAAATTAATATGGTTCCTTTTTCTAACATTCCTCTACCCTTTACTATTTTGATCAATATAAACCATATTTCATTTCAAGGCAAAATATATCCGTCAGATTAAATGGTGGTATTCTTATTTCATTTCAACGGGCGGATTAAATGAGAATAATCATAGTATTTTTTTCATTCAACGGCTATCTTTAAACATTCGACCAATAATCATACCTATGGACATTGCTGGCATCAGAAAAGAATACAGGTTGCAACAATTAAAAGAATCCGACATTCATCAGGATCCTTTAGTACAGTTTCAACACTGGTTTAAAGCAGCTATTGACGCCCAGGTAAATGAACCTAATGCTATGAATCTCTCTACAGTCAAAGCTTCGGGAAGACCTTCATCGCGTATTGTCTTATTGAAAGGTGTAGAAGAAAATGGTTTTGTTTTTTACACCAATTACCAAAGTGACAAAGGACAACAGTTGGAGCAACGACCTTATGCTTCTTTATGTTTCTTTTGGCCCGAGTTGGAGCGTCAAGTACGCGTGGAAGGAAAAGTAGTAAAAGTTTCCCCAACTACTTCTGATACTTATTTTCAAAGCAGACCCCTTGCCAGTCGCCTCGGAGCGTGGGCTTCGCCGCAAAGTCAGATTATTTTAGGAAGAGAATCACTGGAACAAAATCTGGAAGAAGCCAAAAATAAATTTACCATGGATGTACCCAGACCAGAATATTGGGGAGGTTATAAATTGATACCGGATTACCTAGAGTTCTGGCAGGGCCGGGAAAGCAGGCTGCACGACAGGATTACTTATAGTTTGGAAAATGAGTTGAAGAAATGGTCAATCAATAGATTGGCGCCGTAAAATTGAATATAAAATCATTTTCGCTCTTCGTTCTGTTTCTTCACTCTCTTAGGGCGTGTCCCTCTGGGTCGGGCTATACGCTACAAGTCCTCGCTCAGATCAGAGTTCTCCGTATTACACAAGCTTCAAGGCTCGCTGTGGGCTTTTCGCTTCTATCCCTCACGCAAAAAAAATCTCTCCCACAAAAAATCCGTTAAAGGCAATGCCGTTAAGCTAAGAAGCGAGCATCTTAATGACGTGCCTACTGTTATTTATGTCTGGGGATAATTTGCCCCTGTAGTTTTACAGTCTGGACAATGATGAAAGTAATACATACCTTCTCCATATTCTTCGACCTCTTCCATATCGATTTGTCCAACAAAATTCATCTTTCCTTTACAGCCACGACAGTCCAAATATCCTACATCCTGCACCCAGGTTGGATATCCGCGAATTTGTGATTTACTGATGTTCACAAATTGACCGATCGTATATTCGGGTCTTCTATATTCTGTAGAAACTTTCAAAATATTCTCATCGACTGGTACCATTTCCATGTCCTCCGAAAAATGTTTCCATTTCTTATTTGACTCATGCCATAGACTGTTTCCCTTTTCATCAATGGTCATGTAAACTGGCTCATAACAACCACAAAGCAGGTAGCTTGTAAATTCTGTTTGGTAATCGTCGGAATCCATCTCTACTGCGAAGAGTTGTGTTAAATTATTTTACAAAACGGGCATTTATCCTGATGCTTTTTTATGGTTTCAATGGAACTCTTCACATCAAATAATTCTCTGTCTCTTGTAAATGGAACTACATTTGGGTTTATTAGATTTCTCTTCTTATGGCGTGAGTTAACTATCCAACCGGCTTGGTTCGCATAAGCTGATGGTAAAATATAAAGTTTTTCTATGCAAACTGGTTTTACACTATCTGAGGAAATAAAAAAAAATTAACACATTTCAGTTCCAATCCAAGATAAGCAAATCAACAAAAGATTCACATTAACTTCCGTATGATTCTGTTGGATTAATTCTATTAGGCGTTGAGCAATAGTATTGTTTGCATGAATGTAAATCTCGCATGGATAAAAAATGCCCCTTTCTATGAGCTTGAGATAATGCTTAAGCAAGCATTATCCATTTGTAAATAAGGCTAAATGTAAAAGTATGTCAGGAAGAGCGGCTTCATCAGTAATTCGTTTACAGCTTTGTCAGCAAAAGCAATACTTTCATTTTCGCTTAGTGCAATACACCCTTTGTAGTTTTCCATCTATAGTCCAAGGAGTAGTGTTTTTCAAATAGCACACGACACACAAGCAGATACAATGTATTGCACCCCTACTATTATTTCAAATCAAACAAATTATTCACTCCAGGAATTTTTTCTACCGTAAATCCCTCACCATACGTAAACCCTGATGAATGGCCGAACTCCATGGCTCTGGCTTCTACGAATTTTAAAAATTCACCGGATGAAATATACGTTTGCGGTTCTTTGCTAGCCGGATCATAAAACTGACTTTTATACGCTTTTATAGAAGCGATTTTGTCTTCCCAAAAAGCAGTAATGTCAACTACGAAATCCGGTTTGATGTAACGGTCCTGTATGTAATGATAGACCTGCTGAGGCCGCCAGGGCGCCAGACCATCGGTTTCAATTTTAATCAAGCCCGATAAGAAAGAAGCCCTTGATACAATGGCACTTCCTCTGCCATGATCAGGATGCCTGTCGTAAAGTGCGTTGGCAATGACGATAGTAGGCTGATAGGTACGTATCGCTTTAATAATCGCGTGAATAGATTGCTGATCGTCTTCAAAAAATCCGTCAGCTAAATGCAAACATTCACGAACAGATAATTTCAAAATGGAAGATGAGGCTGCAGCCTCTAGCGCGCGCAACTCAGGTGTGCCTCTCGTTCCGAGTTCACCCGCTGTAAGGTCCACTACCCCTACTTTATATCCTTTGGCAATGTGTGCTGCTATAGTTCCAGAACAACCCAATTCTGCATCATCCGGATGCGCTGCAAATACTAAGATGTCTAGTTTCATAACCTGCTGTTATCTGATGCGTAAGCGTTGTCCAACCCTCAAATTAGTACGGGTAGAAATACGATTTAACTTGGCAATACGACTAACTGAAATACCATATTTAGCGGCGATCCTTCCGAGCGTATCTCCTGATCTTACTTTGTGGTAATAAACTTTACGCGCCTCTTTGGAATAAGCATAATGATCGGGTGTCAGCGTAAATGTGGTATTGCGCAATTTCATTGCAGCAAAATCATACATCGTAGTCGCATCAAAAGCATTACCTGCGTAACGTACTTCAAAGTGTAAATGGGGGCCGGTGCTATGCCCTGTATTTCCTCCTAGTCCAATCAATTCTCCTGCTTTGACAAACTGCCCCACTTCTACCTTATAACTACTCATATGACCATACAATGTTTCTAATCCATTGTAATGTCTGATCAATACATAATTTCCAAACCCACTCGGATTATAACGGGCTATGCGTACAATACCATCAAAACAAGCCATGATAGGATCACCGATTGCCAAACCGATATCCGTACCATAATGCCAGCGGTGCCAACGGTAACCAAAGCCACTGGTGGTGCGGCATTGTACCATCGGCATAGACCAGAATTGACCGGAAAGAGAATCATATAATTGAATTTTTAAGGTATCTTTAAACTCAGAGGGATCAATTTTATAGGGATCTACATTGCGTGAATCCCAAATGGCATAATACTCTGCAATGGTTACCCAAACAGAATCTACATTTAATTGTTCTGCTACTTCTACGATAGATGTTTCTCCCTCGCCTTCTTCTTCCCCGTCTCCATCTTCGTCGCCGTAGTAAGTCGAATCCTCGCTTACTAAACTAGGACTTCTATGAGGATTGAATTTTACGCCAGTTTCAGAAATGACGGTGGATGTATCGGAAAAATTTTCCTCGAATAATGATTCATCCAAATCCGGTGTACTGTATTCGATGGTGGGCGCTTTGATCTGAAGAAAGTCTCGTCCCGTCTTCTGCGCTTCCGCTTGGAAACTGATCATTAATACTATTATTCCTGTCAGGCAGGTGATTAGTTTATGCATTCTTCTATATTAATAAAAGGCGTGTACTAAGAACGAATTGATTTCATCCTTAGTACACGCCTTTTTATTTTCATTTATTTTTCTATTTCAGCTGCTTCAATTGCAGCAAGGTATCTTTCGGCATCCAA
>JACMQM010000354.1 GCA_014376985.1 Cytophagaceae bacterium
GCGTCTGTTTCAGGATCGTTCATCAAAAGTTCTACAGCATCTTTAGTTGGTGTACCAATGATTGGATCACCACCGATACCAATAGCAGTAGAAATACCCATACCCGCTTTCACGATTTGGTCAGCTGCTTCATATGTCAATGTTCCTGATTTAGAAACAATACCTATTCTTCCTTTTTTAAATACGAAACCTGGCATGATACCTACCTTAGCTTCACCTGGAGTAATGACACCCGGGCAGTTAGGACCAATCAATGTTACGCCTTTACGATCTTTAATGTATTTCTTGGCAGTCATCATATCTGAAACAGGAATACCTTCTGTAATCGTGATGATGACTTTGATACCTGCATCCGCTGCTTCCATAATGGCATCTGCTGCAAAAGCAGGAGGAACAAAGATGATGGTAACGTTTGCGCCTGCTTTTTCAACAGCCTCTTTTACAGTATTGAATACAGGACGATCAAGATGCGTTGTACCACCTTTACCTGGCGTAACACCACCTACTACATTCGTTCCATATTCAATCATTTGTTGAGCATGAAACGATCCTTCAGTGCCTGTAAACCCTTGAACAATTACTTTAGAATCTTTATTTACTAATACACTCATTTCAGAAAAGTTTATATACAAAAATAGAATTTTTTAGTCCTAATCAAAAGAGTAGCGCTAAAACAATTGCGCCAAAATGAGTAGCGAGCCAACAGGGTGAGTTACGATCAAGAGGCGTCCCTCCTGACTCCTGGCTCGTTCTTCTAATATCTGGGGCAATTGATCTTATGCTTTGGAATGAGATATACTAACCTGACAGACAAAGTCATATAAGAGTCGAATCCAGCCCTGGAACCTCTTGCTGTCCCGGGCCCATGGTTTTGAAAATAGGAAGCATTTCCTCCATTGTTGACGACGGTATAACCTAATTCATTGGTCATGTAATCCAGATCCCTGGATTTACCTGTTTGAGGATCCTTGGACTGTGTCGAGCGATAGGTGTAATATGCCGAAGGGTTATTAGGATCAGCTGTTGGATAATTGCCAGACACATCATCCAGGTAATCAGTGAAGGTATAGTTGTAAGTAAATTCTACTTCAAAATCAAAATGATAGGAGATCTTATAGCGCACCCCTAGGCTGAGCGGCACCATTGCGCTGTAGGAAGAGTAGCTCTTACCTTCTGTTTTCATCGGTCTTAAACTCACCCATGCTCCTGTACTGTCTTTAGTTTTAGGGTCGAAATAAAATACACCCAAACCAGCTTTAAAAAATATGTTGTAAATAGGGCGACGAATGTAATCCTTGTAGCTGGGCAATAAATCGTATTGATAAAACGCCTTCAAAGAAATGACATCGGACCTAAAGTGTAAGTTTCTCACATGATGGTCTTGCTGAGTAGAATTATACAAGCTGGCATTCATGTAATCGCTGCCGAGCAAACGCACCCAACCGGTAGCTAATCCGACAGAAGAATGAGAGGTGATTTTTTGAACCACAGAAAATTCTGCTCCGGGTCTAGTGGTACGAATACCTCCTGAAACATCTCCATAAAAATAAGATCCCTGCAGCGCCAGTCCAAATGATGTGTATTTATCCACTTTCCATGGATTAGATTGTCCCACAACCGTCTCCTGAAAACTAAGCAGCAAGCTCAGCATCATTAAGATATGATAACAATACTTGTTCAAGCGGATCTGATATTAAAAAAGTTTCACTTATTATTCCAAAAGTATCATTTATACTATTAGATACAATAAGTGTAAGCCAAACTATTTATTATAGCCATATTTCCCCTTCCAACGTGCCGCTAGGAAAGTTCTGAGTTCATTTTCTCTGGCTGTATTTCCCGGCGCGTATAAAGTGGTCCCTTTGATCTCATTGGGAAGAAATTCCTGTTCGGCAAAACCACCCTCGTAATCGTGAGAATACTTATACCCCTGGCCATAGCCCATGTCCTTCATGAGTTTAGTCGGCGCATTTCTTAGCGCAATCGGTACCTCAAGGTTTCCCTTCTCGTATACCAGCGACTGTGCTTTATGCAAAGCCGTATAAGAAGCATTGCTTTTTGGGGAAGAAGCGAGGTAGGTGACGACCTGAGACAAAATGATCGCAGCTTCAGGCATACCGATCTTAATAACTGCATCAAAAGCACTGGAAGCCATCACTAAAGCTGTTGGATTGGCATTGCCTATGTCCTCGGATGCCAGAATAACTAATCGACGGGCGATGAACTTTATGTCTTCTCCTCCTTCCAGCATGCGTGCCATCCAATACACTCCAGCATTGGGATCGCTGCCACGTATGGATTTGATAAAAGCAGAAATGATATCGTAATGCTGCTCACCGGACTTATCGTACAATACTGTTTTTTGTTGAACGGTATTCATCACCATCTCATCTGTGACCACCAGTTGACCGGAAGGATTAGATAAAACTACCGCTTCCAAAAGATTGAGCAATTTGCGTGCATCTCCACCGGACAAAGAAATCAATGCCTCGGTATCCTGAAGTTGTATTTCCCGTTTGCTTAATTCAACATCTTTCTCAATAGCTCTATGCAACAGTGTTAGCAGATCTTCTTTTGTCAGTGGATCCAGTTTGTAAACCTGACACCTGGATAACAAAGCTTTGTTCACCTCGAAAGATGGATTCTCTGTTGTGGCACCAATGAGTGTCAGCCATCCTTTCTCTACTGCGGCCAACAAGGCATCTTGCTGTGTTTTATTGAAACGATGAATTTCATCGATGAACAAAATTCCTTTACCAGAGTATTTACATTTATCAATCACCTCTCTCAAATCCTTTACTCCGGAGCTGATCGCACTCAGGATATACATTTGAGATTTTACTGCTTCTGCAATAATGGTGGCTAAGGTTGTCTTACCTACTCCGGGAGGTCCCCATAAAATAAGCGAAGGAACCTGTCCCATTTCTACTGCCTTCTTCAATATTTTCCCTTCACCAATCAAATGGTACTGACCCGCCACTTCATCCAGTGTTCGCGGGCGCATTCTTTCTGCCAATGGGGCTTCTCCGTGAAATGACAATGCCATATATCTTGATCTCTTTCCTTAAAGTTCGAACTATTTATCGTAATTTTCTTCACGTCACCCATCTATTTTTTATGTAGATTTTCTACACGTTTCAGCTCTTTATAAACGGTATTAGTATCTTGCCACATGATCAGGTCAGTATTTCAGGCACACTTGTTTATCTTTTTAGCGACATGCTTTACGAGCATGAACTATTCTATTGCTAAAATAGTGATGCCCTCAGAAATTAAGCCATATAGCATTGTATTGACCCGTATTTTGATTTCTGTTGCTTTCTTCTTTCTGCTGGATTTCCTTTTAAATCCCAAAGCGAAATATAACGTACCTCTCAAAGACATGCTTCGTCTCGCCTTCTGCGGAACTGTAGGAGTAGCGGTAAATCAACTCACCCTTTACAAAGGCTTAAGTATTACCACACCAATTAACGCAGCGTTAATCGTAGCTACTATTCCTGTTTTCGTTTTGATTCTCTCTGCTCTTTTTTTACGCAGCGTTCCTACCTGGAAACAATCGTTAGGCGTAATGATCAGTGCATCGGGAGCTTATTACTTGATCATGTATACAGGCGGAGGCCTGGAAATAAAAAACCTGACAGGCGATTTATTGATTTTGTTAAACTGTATTAGTTACGCTATTTATATGGTGATCGTAAAACCCTTGCTAGAAAAATATCCGCCCCTATTTCTTACTAAATGGATGTTTGCAGTGGCAGCTGTTGTGGTATTGCCCTTTACCTACCAGGATGCGCTTCAAACAGATTGGATGAACATCAGCGCAGCAGGATGGCAGTCTTATCTTTACATCATATTATTTGCTACACTGTTCAATTATTACTTCACCACTGCTTCTCTGCAATGGCTTAGCCCTGTAACTGCCGGTACTTATGGCTACCTGCAACCATTTTTGGCTACTTTGTTTGCCGTTGCTTTGGGTGTAGATATTATCTCTCCAGAAAAAATTATCGCCGGAGTTGCGATCTTCGTTGGGATACTCTTGACGAGTCGGTTGTTTAATAAAACTGCTGTCTAAAACGAATAAGATTCTTTCTCCAATGTGTTTCTATTTCTCTTTTTTTTGGGTGTCAGGTTTTCAAACCTGACACTGTCGGACAATACGAAACAGTTTGCATTAGCACTATTCGGCTTACCCCTAAATCCCCTAAAGGGAACTTGAAATTTACAATAAATATTTGCTATAGATATGTTGTCCCTAGCGGGACAAGTCTGGTGATACTAAAAATAAAAGAGGTATAAGATTTTCTTATACCTCTTTTTAATAAACTGATAAGTGTCAACTGACCACTTTTTTTTAAATATGAATCACTTCCCCATAAGCCGCTGCGGCAGCTTCCATGATGGCTTCGGACATGGTAGGGTGAGGATGTACGGCTTTGATGATTTCGTGTCCTGTTGTTTCCAACTTACGAGCCAATACAATTTCTGCAATCATTTCTGTGACGTTCGCACCGATCATGTGAGCACCTAGTAATTCGCCGTATTTGGCATCGAAGATCAATTTCACAAATCCTTCTTTTGCACCGGAAGCACTGGCTTTGCCGGAAGCAGCGAATGGAAACTTACCAATTTTAACTTCCAATCCTTTTTCCTTCGCTTGTTTTTCTGTCAAACCAACAGAAGCAATTTCCGGAGTGCAATAAGTGCAACCTGGGATATTGCCATAGTTCAGTGGTTCAACATGAAGACCAGCAATTTTCTCTACGCAGATGATGCCTTCCGCAGAAGCTACGTGAGCCAAAGCAGGACCTTTTACGATATCCCCGATGGCGTAAACGCCTGGGATATTAGTTTTATAATAATCGTCAACAATGACTTTTCCTTTGTCAGTGATTATTCCTACTTCTTCCAGGCCAATGCCTTCAAGGTTTGTAGCCACTCCCACAGCAGACAATACAACATCCGCTTCGATTACTTCCTGACCATTGGCAGTCTTTACCGTCACTTTGCATTTTGTACCGGATGAATCTACTGATTCTACAGAAGCATTGGTCATGATATTGATGCCGTTTTTCTTATATTCTTTTTCCAATGTTTTAGAAACATCTTCGTCTTCTACCGGAACAATGTTTGGCAAGAATTCTACGATGGTCACTTTCGTTCCCATAGAATTGTAGAAGTAAGCAAACTCAACACCGATAGCACCGGAGCCAACAATGACCATACTCTCAGGCTTCTTGTTCAATACCATGGCTTGGCGGTAACCAATGATTTTCTCTCCGTCAATTTTTAAATTAGGCAATTCACGAGCTCTTGTACCCGTTGCCAATATGATATGATCAGCCATGTAGATTGTTTTGGTGCCTTTATCATCGGTCACTTCTACTTGCTTGTTACCTTTTATCTTACCAAATCCGGCAATGTGTTCTACTTTATTTTTCTTGAATAAAAACTGAATGCCTTTGCTCATGCCATTGGCAACGTCACGGCTTCTTTTCACCACGGCACCGAAATCAGCTTCTGCACCATTTACTTTAATACCGTAATCACCGGCATGTTTGATGTATTCAAAAACCTGAGCGCTTTTTAATAATGCTTTCGTAGGGATACATCCCCAGTTCAAACATATTCCACCTAATTCGGCTTTTTCTACTACCGCAACCTTTTTACCTAATTGAGCAGCTCTGATGGCAGCAACATAACCGCCCGGGCCTCCTCCTATAACAAGAACATCGTATTTTGCAGACATTTCCTTTTTGGTTTATTCTGGACAAATTTAATCCATTTCAGATGAGAAAAAAATGATTCTTTCGCTAAGTACACGCGGTACTCATTTGATATTAGACTTAAAACTTTCTATTATTGTACTTTATAAGTATTTATCTTATTAAGCGTTTCATTACTATGGGATTATTAACTGGCAAAATAGCGTTGATCACAGGAGCTTCTAAAGGAATTGGTAGATCCATCGCTATTCAATATGCCAAGCAAGGTGCACAGGTTGCTTTTACTTACCTGAGCAGCGTAGAAAAAGGACAAGCATTAGAAAAAGAATTAAGCGACCTGGGTGTAAAAGCCAAAGGATATCGCTCCGATGCTTCTGTTTTTACAGAAGCTGAAAATCTGGTAAACAGCGTTTTAACTGATTTCGGAGGATTAGATATTGTAGTCAACAATGCCGGTATCACGAAAGACGGTTTGTTGATGCGTATGACAGAAGAACAATGGGATCAGGTGATCACCGTAAACTTGAAGTCTTGTTTTAACCTCACCAAAGCAGCCATCAAACCGATGATGAAGGCCAAAGTCGGTTCTATAATAAACATCACTTCCGTAGTAGGTATCAGTGGAAATGCCGGACAGGCAAACTACGCAGCCTCTAAAGCCGGTATGATTGGTTTCACCAAATCAGTGGCATTGGAATTAGGCTCACGCAACATTCGCTGCAACGCTGTTGCTCCTGGTTTTATCGAAACAGAAATGACCGGAGAACTGGATCCTAAAGTTGTGGAAGAATGGTTGAAAGGTATTCCATTGAAGCGCGCAGGTGCTGCAGATGATGTGGCAGATGCTGTCGTATTCCTTGGATCAGACATGTCTCGCTACATCAGCGGTCAGGTGCTGCAAGTAGACGGCGGAATGCTGACTTAGTATCATTCGATCTTATTTCTTATATTTATTGAAAGACCGGGCCCTCAAGCCCGGTTTTTACTTACCATGGAAAACGCCGCTTTTTACTTTCAACATCCCTGGCTGGTTGCTCTCGCTATTGGTGCCGGATTACTCTACGCCGGATTACTTTACCTCCCTAAACAGGAATGGTCCAATACTTATAAGTATTCCTTAGCGGCTGTACGCTTCACTGTTATTTTTATCATCGTGTTATTGCTTGCCGGTCCGATCAGTCGTTTTTTTGACCGCAACATGGAGAAACCTGAATTCATTATTGCACTGGATCAATCTTACTCTATCAAAGCATTCAATGATTCCACTTTATTAGAAAAAACATTTCAGCAACTCGCTACTTTAAAAAACGAATTAGAGAAAAAAGGAATTCGTGTTCAAGTTGTTGATCTCAATGCCTCTGAAACTAAACTTTCCAGACCTTCTCAATGGGCTAAACAATCTCCCATCAGTCAGGTACTGGCAAATGTAAAAGAACTGGAAGAAAATAAAAACTTTAGGGGGCTGATCTTAGCAACCGATGGTGTCTATAACAAAGGCATCAATCCTTTATACCAGGCATTCACAACACCAGTATACACGATAGGTCTTGGAGATACGACGGTGCAGAGAGATGTAAAAGTAAAAAATATTCTTTACAACAAGATCTCCTATAAAGGAAATGAATTCCCTATTCATACAGACATTGCTGCACAGGGAGCAAAAGGGGAAGTAGTCACCGTCTCTTTGAAAAATAAAGGACAAGTACTTTCCTCACAAAAAATAACGTTGCGTGATAAAAGTTTACAGCGCGTTTCTTTTCAAACTTCAGCCAAAGAAAAAGGATTGCTGCACCTGACAGTTGAAGTCAGTACCATCAGCCGAGAGAAGAATATGGCGAACAACAAAGCGCACGCTTACATCGAAGTTATCGACAACAAGCAAAAAGTTTTGATCTGTGCCGCAGCGCCTCATCCCGATGTTAAAGCCATACGTAATGCATTAGATCAAAAAGAAAATATAGAAACGTTTCTTTGTATTCCTGGTCTCAGCACTTTACCGAAGGAATCTTTTGATCTGGTTATTTTTCATCAGCTTCCGCACATGAATAACCTCTTGCAAAATGAATTCAATGAGTTGATGAAAACATCGGCTCCTAAATTATTCATTGTAGGCAACATGACAAACTTAGCCTTGTTCAATCAGGCCAATAGCTTACTATCCATTACCCAACGCTCCAGTCAAAAGGATTTGGCTTCCGCTGCTGTCAATAGCAATTTTACAAAATTCAGTTTACCGGAAGATCAAAAAGAACGATGGAATGATACACCTCCCTTGCAAGTTCCATTTGGCGATTACAAACTCAAAACAGAAGCGGATGTTATTCTGTATCAAAAAATAGGTAAAGTATCTACCAATACTCCTTTGCTAGTTGCTGCATCCGATCGCAAAACAGCGGTCTTCTGCGGAGAAGGATTATGGTGGTGGAGAATGGACGAGGCCAGTAAGTTTGGAGAAGCTGAAGCCTTTGATAAACTCGTTCAAGACCTGGTACAATTCTTATCTTCCAAGGAGGATAAACGCAAATTTAAAATCTATCCGGTAAATAATGAATTTGTAGCAGGCGATGCCGTAGTCTTTCAAGCGGAACTTTATAATGACATTTATGAAGCTGTTTACGATGTTCCTTTTCAAATCAAATTAACAGACGAAAACAAAGAGCACCTGGATTATTCTTTTGTACATACAAAAGGCAATCAGGGATACAGCATTGCAGGATTAAAACCGGGTGTTTATCAATACACAGCCATAGGTCAATTAAACGGAAAGAAAGAACAATACAGTGGAGAGTTTTTAGTCATAGAAGAGTTGAGTGAATTGATGGAAAGTACAGC
>JACMQM010000355.1 GCA_014376985.1 Cytophagaceae bacterium
ATCAATATCGGCACACCGCTCAACGATAGTTCTTATGTTGACCAGGAATCACGGGCTGGTCATATTATCGGTTTTGGTCAAAATACGATTTCACTTTTACAGACAGGTATTGTATACGATACTCGAGATTTAGAGACCGATCCTTCCAGAGGAATTTTTGCGGAGATTACCAATGAATTGTCCTCCCAAATACTAGGCTCTCAGTACAATTTCAATAAAATATTTGTGCATCTAAATGGTTACTATAGCATCTTGCCTAAGAAATTTAAAAAAATAGTTTTATGTGGTAGTTTTGGTATGGGTAAAACTTCAGGCGACGCTCCTTTTTTTGAATATCCAGACGAGTGGAGTTCAGAAGGCGATATTGATGGGATGGGAGGCAGCAAAACATTACGAGGCTATAAGCAGGCTCGATTCGCTGCTTCCGTGATGCAGTATACAAATTTTGAATTACGTGCACGTTTTTTGCAAATGAAAGTTTTAAAACAACATTTGGTATTTAGTGCAGTACCTTTTTTTGATGAAGGTGGTGTATGGGATGATCTTAGCAGAGTAAACCACTTGGAAAATCTCAGGTATTCTGAAGGCTTAGGATTGCGCATTGTATGGAATGCTAATACTGTCTTGCGATTTGATTATGCCATTTCAAAAGAAGACCACCAATTCTTTTTCCAATTGGGACATACATTTTAATTTGAAGTCTGACCTGAATTTGCGCTTTGTTTTTTTATATTCAGATAGATTTAAAGGTTATATTTTACCTTAACTCCCCGTCTTGTTTTGGAGGTACATTATATGTTGCAATAAAGAATATCTGGATAGATATCTCCAAGAATATTTTTACAGATTTAACAGAAGACTCAATAGGAAATCTATAGTGGAAAATATCATAAGTAGAATGATTAAGCTATCATCATTAACTTACAGGCAACTAAAAAAATGTTCGGCCTAAATGGGTAATCCTTTTCTTTATTAATACTTGAATAAAGAAGATGTACAGGTATAACATATTATATGAATATGATTTTTTTATCCATCAATTTTGAAGCTTACCGCACTTCTTCGTCTTTCCACAGATTTACAACAGAATATTTCAAAAGATTTGCTTTATCATTTACTATGGTAGAATAATTGAACTAATAATGCATTTATTATGAAACTAAAAAGACAAGTAATCTGCTCAAGCTTGACTCTATGTCTTTTTTTTATGATCCTAGATGGATTTATGACCTTTACGCAAGCCCAGTCTGCCCATGTAGCGGCTCAAATCACAAATTGGCATGGGAACGCCACGGGCGCTTATTCGCTGTGTCACGATGATTTTTGTGACTGGTCAGTAGATGGTATCCGCGACTATGCAGATACCATAGCTGCAAATCGAGGGATCAAATTTACCTTTGGAGCCATTACGGGCGAATGTGAAATCAGACCAGGTTATTATGATTTAGCGGTAACCATGATGAAGAAGCATGGCCATGAATTAATCAATCATACCCATACACACTCCTGTGCTTTATTCAATCGGGATTGTGGAGGTCAGGGCTCATACTACGGTTGGTCAGAGCCTAGCAGGCAGCGCTTTGACATCGAAATGGACCGTTCAACAAAATCTATTTTCACCAATACCGGACTCTATCCTCGTTTTTTTATTTACCCTTATGATCAGTTTGATAATGCCTCAGACGAACACCTGCACAAATTGAATTACATTGGTTCGCGCACGGGTGAATACGATGCACTCAATGATCCGGATTTTCAACCTGATTCAATAGGATTCTTCCATCCTGCATTGGTGGTGGATGTCGTGGAAACGCCGCATGAAATATGGGCGCAACACCTGAATGAATGGGTAGATTCTGCCATCATCAGTCAAGGATGGGTATTGCGCGAATGCCATAATGTAGGACCCAGTGGTTGGGGACACATCAATGAAAGTAATTACCGCCAGCATATGGATTACCTAAAAGAAAAATCAAACAGTAATGCTTTATGGGTGGCCACCATTTCAGAAGTATTAAGTTATCAGATTCAAAAAGTGTCTTTCGATACTACGTATGCGGAGTATGACCGTACTTCCAATCAAATAAAATTGCATTGGGATCAACCTTCGTTTGCAAAATTATCTTCTTACCTTGATTCCATCACGTTCAAAAGTCCGGTAACGCTTTATGTAGAGCTGTATTCCATTTCATACGACAGTCTCCTCATTGTACAAGGATCGGATACGATTTCCGATTACATCATCACTGATAGCTCTGTAGTATTTGATGCTTACCCGCATAAAGGACCTATATACTTATTAGACGCGGGAAAAATTACCGCCGTTCAATCTGCTTTGCCCGTTCAAAAGTCAGATATCAATACCATACCGAATCCGTTTCAGGGGGAAGCCATCGTCCTTGTCAATGGTGTACCCGGAGCATGGTATACGCTCACATTATACGATGCATTGGGCCATACAACTTCTCCTAGTGTGCAGGCGCAGTCAGGGGAAAGTAAGACCATTGGAAACGATCTTCCTCCGGGTATGTACATCTTGAATGTATCAGGAAACAATAGCAACGTCTCGCTGAGAATTTTGAAACAGTAATATTCCCATTTAGGTTTATGAAAAAAATAATATTTTCGCTCTTATTCACGGTGTGTGCAAGTGTGGCCTTTAGTCAAGTATTTGAAAAAAGAGGTTACGCCTTTGAGTTCAACGATACTCTTTGTCAAACACAGAACATGATTACAGCAGATACTCCTTATTACAAAGTGGATAATATTTCCGGGGGTGCCTTACAATTCCATACCGATGGATTGCAATTGGGTTGGTATAATCTTCGCTTAGACTTTGTAGATTCAAACTGTTACCCGACTCCCATATCCCTTTCCAATCCAAGCGACCGCAGTATTTATATAAAGGTGAATTCTTCGGTTTACGTACCTCAGTTTTTTATCTATGTACATGATTATAGATACGTCATCAATAACGGCTACGAAGCCAGCTTAGATATTAGAAGTCTTCAGGTTGGAGACAACGAATTCAATATTGATGTTTCAAGTCTGGCCGGGACCGTGTGGGATTCTGACAAACAAAAATCACTTCCTTTCCCTATGGATTCTACGGGCATTACAGGCTTATATCTTTATTTCAGAAAGTCGTGGTGTGACAATGATGGAGTTTCTACTCCACAGGCAGATTATTGCAACGGTAGAGACAGCAGCGTTGCGGGAACCTTTCGTATTGACCGAATACAGGTCGGAAATCCTGCCCTCAAACAACAGATTACAACGGCTGTGCGCTCTTTCAGTGAGTCTTCCAATTTGTACTCCATTACTCCTAATCCCATCGCCAATAATTTTTGCGTCACGGTTCCACCATCTTCTTCTGTCGAAACAACAAGCATCACGTTATATTCACTTGCTGGAAATAGGGTATGGACAGGTACAGGCACCTGTCACGAGATCAGTAATGTACAGCCCGGTATTTACTTGGCATATATCTACGAGGGCAATCTATTGCGCAGTGTGAAAAAAGTAGTGATACTTTGATCTTCGATTGGAAAAGCATCGTCAGAGCAAAGTTGACTGCATTATTAACATTTAATACAAAAAGGTTTAATAGTGGTTTTATGTAAGTCATGATTGTAAATAAATCTTCCATTAAAAAGTCCTCACATTTAATGCTTCGCCCTATATGAAAATAAGCTACTGAATTTTGGTGATTTATTCTTTAGCTAAATACAGCGCAACTTAATTTATTGTATAATAACATACTTTAGGTTCGACTTCTGTTTTGTCTTTGTGATCTCTAACGAGAATTACTATTAACTTTTTTTCTCTTAAGTCGTATAATTTCTTACTATCAATATAACTAACCAATTAAAAAATGAAAAAGACGCTAATTAAACTCTCAATGTTATCTCTGTGCACAGGATTGATGTTCACTGCTTGTAAAAAATCTTCAGATACAGCCACTCCCTCTTCTGACACTAGTCAGCAAACAACTGGTGCAGATGATTCAAGAACTCAAAATGAAACGGATGCTGCAGCTACTGATGCCAGTAATGCGATGTCTTCTAATAGTGCAACGACCAGGACTTCATCAGTTAGTAGTTTTATAGAAGGTGCAACAATTGATTCTTCACTTAAAGCAACAGGGAAATTAATTGTTACTTATGATGGCACTACAAATGTAGGTGGGCGCAAAAGATCAGGAAACATTACCTTACAATTGGCTGGTGCTGGTGCTACTAAATGGCATACTGCTGGTGCTGTTCTTACTATTACTTTTAATAATTATAAAGCCACTCGACTTTCTGATAATAAATCCATTACTATAAATGGTAATAAAACAATTACCAATGTAAATGGCGGTAGTGTTACTACGCTGTCGGTGGGCACTGGAAGTTTAGTACATAAAATCAGAAGCAATAATATGATGATTACTTTTGATGATAATACTCAAAGAAATTGGTCGATAGCTCGAACCAGAACTATTACTCGTCAAAGCTCAACTGGTTTTACTATTTCGACAATTGGAGATACCACTATTTCTGGAACTCCTTACATAGCAGAATGGGGTACTACTAGACTTAATTCTACTTTTTATTCTGCAATTACTACACCCGTTGTATGGAACACAGCTAAATGTCTTTATGCTCCAATATCTGGTGTAAGGGTTGTAGGGGGAGTATCACGTGCTTTAACCATTACTTATGGTGTAGATTCAAATGGTAATGCAGCCACTGGATCTTCTTGCCCTTATGGCATTAAATTGGACTGGACAAATGCTTCTTCACAAGCACAAACGGCAGTTTTAGCTTATTAATTTTTGAATAAACTACCCCGTATTAAAAGAGCTCAACAGTTTAAAGCTGATTAATATAGTCCTTGTTAATTGATATTAGCAAGGACTATTGTTTATGAACCTGATGAATCATAAGCTTTGATAAAGTAAGCGTGCCTTTTTTCTTACCGTAGTTGGACAAATTGCTGAAAAAGAGTTAAGTCGTTGTATAAAAAGTTCGACTTTAAAATACCTTGGTTTACTCTTGAACAAGCCACTGTTTTGTAGTGGCTTGTTTTTTCCTTTATCGAAAATCACTATTTGTCAATTTGTTAACAGTTCAACATTCGCTTAGCTTTTAGATGAGCAACAAAAGAAACCTCTTTGCCCGCATGATATCTGGGCGCACCGATCGAAAGTGATCACCTCAGGCCGGTTTAAATTGACCACCTAGATTGAAGAAAAAGTTCATGCTGTAAGGGGACACCCTATATAAAAAACACCGACGGACGTCGGAGCTTTTATAATCATTGTTTTGTTGTCTAGAATGCTTTTTGAAATAAACCCTCACCGTAAACATTTCAGCAAAATCATCGTAAGGGAAAATATAAATCCATTGTTTACTTTGCTTTTGCCTCGTCACATTTCCATAAAAAGTATTTGTCAGTTTTCTATCCTGAAGGTAAAGTTTTTTGTCAAGGAAGACAGCTTTAAATCGTTTGGTAATGAATTCCTGTTGCCCGTAAACCTCGGATAAGGAATCTATTTCATCTATATCAAATGGATTGCGGCATTCATATTCCACCGATTTATCTTGTTGGTGCTTAATGAACCGGTAGTGCTGCAGTTGATCTTCCAATAAGTGATTGATAGAATCATTGCTCGTGCAACCGATATCAAAACTGCCGAATAACCCATGGCTCATGGCAGCGTTTGGCGTATCCGGAAACTGCCATTGCCAAACGTATATAACAAATGTATTCTTCCATGCTTTGTTTTGTAAGGTATAAATAAATCCGCTTACACAGTTGCTTCCTCCACCATGATGAGGCACGACGAACAGATCGTCCACACCATCACCCGTGACGTCTCCGCAATTTTCAACATAGATAAAGCCGAGAACACCACCTTCCAGTTTTTGAATAGAAGAATCAGTCGAACATAAAAAGGATTGTTTTAGAAGTCGATCCGCAAGAAACCAGGAGTCGAAATAGTCGAATGCTGCATCGTATTTGGCCACTTCTTTTATTCGCAAGGAATCGGTATAGTGTTCTACCAACGTATCTTGTTTGCCGTTCCCGTTAAAATCACCCGTCACCAGAAATCGGTATCCCATAATAGGCATAGACTTTTTTAATAAACTATCGAATCTTGCATTCATTGAATCCTCTAAACTTATGGATTGCAAAGGTATACTTGTTTTATCCTCTGGCTTCGCGGTTTTTTCACAACAGCATAAGAGAATCAAACTACAAATTAGAACGAGAATTTTATTCATCATACGTTTACTGACTCAAACCCGCACACTTCCAAATCGCTTTCCCTTTTATCCTGTTGATTCCATTCGCTTGTGTTTTCGCAGCATTGATCATCGCTTGTGCAAGCACTTCTGTTGGCAGTGGATGCTGTGAACGAAACAGACCGAGCTTGTTTAAGAATTGAATGGTCTTGATGCTGGCCACCTCAGCGCTTCGGTCGCTGTTCTTTCGTTTCAGTATGGGTGGATTGAAAATCGTTAACTTAGGAAAGCTTAGCGCCGTTACAGCATCTTCCAGTTGTCCCTTCATTTTTGAATAAAAGAAGAATGAATCAGACGAAGCAAAACCGGCAGAGACTAATACGTAATGCTTCACCTGATTTTCTTTAGCGGCTTTGGCAAATTGATATTGGTACTCATAATCTATTTTCCATTGCGCTTCTTTGCTTCCTGCCGCTTTCAGTGTGGTGCCTAAGCAGGAAAATAAAACATCACCTTTCACCAAAGACTTCCATTGCTCCGTTTGCTCAAAGTCAATGACATGAACTTTTAATTTATCGTGTACGATGTTCAGATCACGTCGTACAAAAACAGTCACTTGATCAAAGCTGTTATCTTTTAACAATAAATTCAGTAGGTCTTTTCCTGTAGCGCCTGTGGCTCCGATGACTAAAGCTTGCATAGTATATTTGTTTAAATAAGATGAAATAAACCGCTGTCTTTTTCGGTCAGTAAAAAGTACAACATTTTAGAATAAGAAGCCAAGCATTAAGGGGACACTTCGAGCAAGCGGTATCCACCCGGGCATTGATTTTCATGCAAGCTTTGCTTTTAGTGAATTAATACAGACATTGAAACACTTATGAAATTTGGCAACGAACAAAATGTTCGCACAGAGAGAGGAGACAAGAATTGTTATGAAACATATATTAGATAACCCGGTATGGGCAGCATTGATTTCTGAAAATTATAAGTTGTCCTTGGGTAATGATACCGCCAGGTATTTCAAAAGTGATGTATCCACTTTTGCGGGCGTGAAGGAGTTTACAGAGACGAACTTTAAAATGCTTTATGACTTTATCCCTTTTGAAACACCCGTGCCTATTTTTACCGATCAAAAATTAGTAACAGCCGGTCCCTGGAAGATTATTACAAAAGTGGACAGTTACCAAATGCTGTATACCGAGCACGTTGAGGAAAAAACGAAAGATACTGAGATCGTAAAATTAAACGAACACCATGTACCGGAGATGATGGCTCTTACAAAATTAACTAACCCCGGCCCATTTTTGCCGAGGACGATTGATTTTGGAAATTATGAAGGTATCTTAAACGAAGGAAAGTTAGTGGCCATGGCCGGTCAGCGATTGCATAGCGGAGACTTTGTTGAAATCAGTGCCGTGTGTACACACCCTGATCATCTCGGAAAGGGTTATGCACGGCAGTTAATTTTAAATCAGATTCGTAACATCCAGTCACGTAAAGAAACGGCGTACTTACATGTAAGGTTGGATAATGAGCGCGCCGTTAAGATCTATGAAAAGATGGGATTTCAAATCAGGAAAAATATCTTCATTTATATCCTTAGTAAATCGTGACAGGTCAGTAATAAACCCGTTGGCGCCGATGTCCGTCAGTGCAATATATGGATAGGGTATAACTCGACAGGATATGACTTACTTTATCATTTTTGTAACTAACCGCAACCTGATAGTATACGCAGCGACGTTCTTTCCCAAGCCGCGGGCGGACGCCCTATATAAAAAAAGCACCGACGGACGTCGACGCTATCATTCTAACAAGGAATTTTATTATAACAGATAATCAATTATTCTTAATCCTCCACAGTGCCAGTCTTCACTTCTCCAGATCGCTTGTAATTAGCCATGATCACTCCGGTTGGTGTGGTAGTGCTTTCTACTAACATAAAGGCAGAAGGCATCGCGTTATTGTCAAACAACCTTTTACCTTTCCCTAAAATTATCGGATGAATATTGAGCCAAAGTTCGTCCACTAAATCATGCTGAAGTAATAAATGTACAAGCTCGCTGCTGCCCCAGATTTTAAGGTCAGCACCTGCCGAGCTTTTTAGTTTTTTGATCGCTTCTATGTTGTTGAGAAAAACACTAGGTTCCCAATCTGAATGTTGTCTGGTGGTAGACAATACGTATTTGGTTACTTCATTGACACTCGGCCAATGTTCACCACGTGTGGGCCAGTACTTTTCCCAGATGTCAAATGTTTTTCTACCCAGCAAAAGATCCGCCGGCTCCACTTGCTTTTCCATGACCTTACCTGAAACTTTGTCGTTGTAAGGAGCTGTCCAACCTCCGTATTTAAAATCTTCAGAAGGATCTTCTTCAGGTCCACCCGGTGCCTGCATGACGCCGTCTAATGTAATAAATGATAAAACGGTAATTTTTCTCATAGCTTTTTCTTTGGTTGATTCAAGATA
>JACMQM010000356.1 GCA_014376985.1 Cytophagaceae bacterium
GCGATGAAACCAATAAAACCCATGTACAACAGTACCGCACAGAAATAACCTCCCACAGCCAGTGGTATGGAGAGGTTGATCAATAAGCGCCTGGAAGTAGAGTCCCATATTTTTTGCCCCTGACTTTTTGCTTTTCTTACCGTAAAGAAAATACCTCCTGATAAGGCAACAATCAATACCGCTAAGGCATCAAGCAGGAAGAAGCGGTATTGGGCTTCCTGATTCCAATAATCGACAGAATCGTAATTGAAAATCACTGCCTGGAAATACCAGTAAGCAGCAGCAGCTCCGGCCAAGGCGGCAACGCCGGCTATGACACCTGATATGCCGCTCAGTGAAATAAAACGCGTAGAACGATCCATGATCGACCGTATTTCTTTCAGATCTTCTAAGGCTTGTTGGTTCATCTCAAATTACTTTGTAATTCAAAGTAGAATATAAAAAAGAGCAATGTCAATAGGTCGGCTCATTTTTTTTGGGAAAGTTCGATTTAGGCTGGGAAAAGCATTTTATATCTGTGTGTAACTATATGCGTTGTTTTTCATACAAGCTTTTCTTTTGGGCCGCCTAAAAAAACAAAACAAAAGGAGCTACAAGATCAGTCCTTAGAAACAGAGCGTAGAGCGAATGTAAATACCATTTCTTCGCTTTCTGGTCTGTTTCCTTATTTTCTTTTCGAACGTTAACCGTACCATGCTTTTAGAATTTATCAGTCGAATAGATTAACAGAACTTGTTCCTTTAGGAACAACATTTCTATAGAAAGAAAAGATTATAATATGCGAAGTCCCGGGCATTAAGGGGTAAGACATATAGAATAAAGAAGAAACAGAAACAGACGGAGAAACGGTGTCCACACTTTGCTCTGTTTTTCCGCTCTCAAGAGTCCCCTTCAGGGGACTTAGGGGCAGGCGGATAGAGTTAACGCAAGCTGTTTACTCTGGTCATGCAGTGTCAGGTCTGAAGACCTGACACCAAAAAAATGCTCTTACTAATATTCGTAAGAGCATTTTATAATTTTTTTTCGCTCTATTTTATATCACCTCATCTAATGCCGATGCCACCGGTTCCTGTATCACAACTTTAGCGACAGGCTTTGCTTTCACTAGTTTATTCACGCGATAAACCATGAATAGACATGCAATAGAAATTCCAACAATGGCATAATCTAATATATCGTATCGCTCAAGTGGACTGTAATTGTCTTTTTGTACGACAATCATTCTACCGATGAATGCAGCCACACCACCTGCCATTTGCTGCAAAGAGGAGTTAATGCTCATGAATGCTCCTCTGTCCTGTAAGTTAGGCAGCGCTGAGGTAAGTACCATGTTCGGCATGGCGTTTCCCTTCGGGCCGGGCTTTCGCCACTCGCTTTCACGCTGAAAAAGCGTGAAGAGCTCAAACAATGGCTCAATCCCTAACGCGTAGTATATTTTGTTATAACAGAATGTGGAGTTTGTACAATTGCTTTTGGTGGTTCGCTTTTCTTTTGGTCGAGCCAAGAAAAGAAAGAGGCTTGTATGAAAACCTAAACGGTAATAAATCCTGAGTTAACGGTTTACTTATCTTTTTTCTTCCAAAAACTTCAACACATATTCTCTGATTTCTTTTTTTTGTTCTTCCGTTGCTGTTTCATCACTCATTTCAATATGCTTGGTATTGGGTAAGGTAACAATGGTCATGCCGTAGTTAATCTGTTGCGCCGGTGTGGGCAGCACACCATCATCTGCCGGCAGGTCGTTAGAGCGTATAGAATAAACTTTTAAGCTGTCTATTTTAGGAAGCGGCATCCTTCGATTATCTAGCGAAATGACTTTGCTGATTTTTTTTGGATATTCCGTAGCAAAGTACATGCTGATGTCTCCTCCGTTGGAATGTCCGATTAAGTTGTAGCGTTTGTCATCAATATTAGGCATGCGGGATTTCAACTCTTTCACTACAAACAAAATATTTTGTAAACCATTTTCCCAGTTTGGCATACGTTTTTCTCTCAGATTACCGTTCATAGGTAAAGGATCATCAGTAGGCAGCTCCTGCTGTATACTCACCACCAGATAACCGTGCTGCGCCAGAAAGCTATTAAGATAATTGTAGGAAAGATAGGGTGTGCCTTGATTTTCGGCGTAACCATGATTGAAGATCACTAGTTTTTGTTTCAGCGAAACACTATCTGGTAAATATAAAGCAACAGGAATGGATCGGCTTCTGGAATAATCATACAGTTCCAGGCGTTCTTCTTTTACCGGTATCGTATCATTTGCCATTCGAAATTGATCCCTTGTGTTTTGGCTCTGGGCCACATAGCAAAAAGACGATAAGGCACACATAAAAAAGAAAGTGATGTAAATAATTAATTTCATGTTGTATCGTAATTTAAATGTTATAACGCTGCGAAATATAACTATTAGATCGTTGGTATAAATGTATAAACATCTATTATTAAAAAGAAGTTGTAAAACTTTTTTCCACAACAATAGTTACTACAAGCATATATTCAGAATATAGTAATAAACATACAGCTATGGAAACACACCACAAAGAAGAATTAACTTTTTTGATTTGTCAGCAATGGGAATTGGTCGCTTGTTTAGAAGATGAAGCGCTAACCACTAAACAAAGACAGGCAATGCATCTGCAATTGGCAAAAAACGTTTATCAAATGGCCTACCTGGTTGATGTTTATCAGAACCCATTCATTCTTTTTCATTACAGAGGAAAAAGCTATGAACTCTATTCTGAGGTCATCAAAGATTCTCATTTTGAGTTGTTGCAAGCGGAAGCGTTACTTAAAAAAGTATTTGCCTTACACCATGCTAGCAGTGTTCAGGTGATTGAAGTGGGGGAGTTATGTAAGCCTGTCAGTGATTTTATTCATGCAGGCTTGAATTCCTTCACAAAAAGTAATCTGTAAGAAACACTCCTGAGCTCTGCAGGAATGTTTATTTTTTTATGATCCAGTACAATTACTCCAATGGCCAATGGCGTAATCGCATAGTAAAGCATTCAATAAAACACCTTTTTCTCCACAAGCAATTAATTATATGTTGTTAGTTGTTAGTTATAAGAATTCAACTGGAATTCAAATAAGTTTTATCAACTAACAACTAACAACTAACAACTAACAACTAAATTTTTTTTTGAAATCAAGTTGAGATTAAAAGTCAATTCGATCTAGGGTAATTCAATATAATGGATTGTAATTTTTGATTTTCTTTTTATGAGAATCTATGTCATTTCATTTGTATTGGATGGAATGCAATCTAAAAAACTCTTAAATGAAAAAACTATTTACACTCTTAACATTATTATTAGTTATCTCTTTTACCGCTCGGGCGCAACGTATTTCATTGGGTATCACCGGAGGATTCGGACACAGTTGGTACTCTTATGTTGGAGATAAAACTTTTCATCCGGCTTTCAATGGTGGACTTACTTTCACTTACAGCTCCACTCAACATTGGGCTGTGGGAGTTGATGCCAAATTCAGCAGAGAAGGTATTAGAGTAGAAAAAGACGATAATACGTTCACTTCTAAGCTGGACTATATCCGTATACCTGTTAGAGCGTCTTATTTTCTGAATGATTATACTCACAACGTAAGACCTAAATTTACTCTTGCTCCTACATTGGGTATTTCTATTGGTGCGAATGAAGCCTTTGAAAATGCAAAAGGCGATAAAACATCAAAAGATGTAAGTGATGAGATCAATACGATTGACGTGGGTGCCAGTGCTGCTTTCGGTGTGAATTTCAGATTGTCACCAAAAATGTGGTTGACAACTGATATCGTTTATTACAATGGTTTTTTGAATGTGTACAAAGATACTGAGGATGGGGAATATTATGCAAACCGCAATGTTTCTTTCAATGTGGGTATTACTTATGGAATAGGGAAAGAATAGTTTTATTCTTTTAGATAATTCAAAAAAGAAGATCCATTCATCACTATGAACGGATCTTCTTTTTTTGCTAAAATCTTATCCTATGATGGATAAAAAAACAGAGTAAGCTTATACTTACTCTGTTTTCATGAAGGATTCTAAAATAGATTAAGGCTTCGTCACATAAGTGTCTTCTTGTACATTACCATTAATGGTTGCCGTTAGTACAAGGTTTCCGTCGCTGTTAAAAGAGACACTGCTCGCATTCATTCCAACGCAAGTAGGCTGTACATCCGGATCATTGCTCGTTCCAAAACTGGTTTGCTCAGTATTACACCATTTCCAGATGCCGACTTTACTCGCTGTGCCGGGAGCATTGGTTTCTATGCTGTATGTTCCATAATTTGTAAAGGTTGCGTATAAATAATAGTTACCTGAGCTGAATGCATCATTGATGGTTGCATCCGGAGTGCCATTGACTTTACGGCTTTTATAAGACCAGGAATTAAGCAGTTTTTTTGTGTTTTGTGAAATAGATATAGGCGTTGCAGGAGCCGCATTGACATTGATCTCATCTGTAGTTCCAGTCAATACCAAACGAAAGATGATTTGCGTTTCTGTAATGTCATCGATGTATATTTTGCCTAAGCCGTCTAGCGTCAATATACTATCGCCCACAGTTAATGTAAAACTCCCTTTGAGCTGACTTTTATCGGCTTTGATGATAAAATATTTTCCTTCGTCTGTAAATTCAAAAGAGGTATAAGCCTCAGATCCTGCTGCCACTCGTCCTGCCGGAGGTGTACTGACATCCCATTTTTTTTCAATTCTGTTCTGTAGAGTGGTAGTACTGTTGTCTGGCGCCGGTTCATCGTTGCTGCTTTTTTTACAACCTAAGGTGAAGGCTAGAACGAATGTTAAAGTAAAAAGTGTAGTTACAAAATGTTTCATAGTTAAATCAGTTTATTTAGATTTCTAAATCTAACTGTATTTTAACTATTGGAAAATACTTAATTATAATGATAATTTAATTGCAATGAGATAAATCGATGAAAAGATTGCCCCTTTAATTTTTTTGAGGCCATTTGACCGCAACATTCAATTTTTGAAGCAAAGATAGATATCATGGATTTCTTTAATCTTATCGGCTATTTGAAAATTGACGGAGTGTTTTTTTGTTAAATAGGTAATAACGATTGTTTGTGAACCTACGTCAACAAAAGGAGAAGCTTGTGGTTCATCACCTAAAGCAAAGAATGCATTTATGACAATAGAATGAATCAGATTATTCCATTCTAAGTAGCTTATGGATATAGTGTCTCTATAAACATCAGAGCTCTTGTACTGGATTGTTCGAATCATTTGATTAGAATCCAATATGATTTCACGCGATCTTTCATTACCAGTCGTCATACCGGAAAAATGTTTGTACGTGATGGATGAAATGTGTTTATTATTGATTTGTGCATATCCCATTTACGTCAGCAAGAAAAAAGATAATACGACCAGATAAAACTTCATGAAATGTAATTAAGCACAAACCCAACTACCATCAGGATTGCGTTGTACGCCTTTGTGAGCACCACCCACTGACCAGGTACCATCTACATTGCGATGCGCTTCTGTATGTTCTCCTCCGCAGTACCATTTGCCGTTGCTGCCTTGGTGAGCGCCTTTATAAGCACCTCCGCATGCCCATGTACCATCCGGATTTAAATGCGCCCCATCGTGCGCTCCGCCACATACCCAATAACCATTAGGATTAGTGTGTGCACCCGTGTAAGCTCCGCCACATACCCAAGTACCATTGGTATTGATGTGCGCGCCATTGTGTCCTTTGTAAACGAGTGGTCGGTTGAGGTAGGTCATAGTAAAAAAAAGTTTAGGTGTTCAGACTAATATAATGAATTGGAGGGAGTAATGGAAATTAATTGGTCGAATTTCCTGTGCAGATCTTTTGTATATGCAAAAAGTCTAGGTGAAAATACAAAGTATATGATTTTTGATTACCAAGATCTATATGGAATTTTAGTTAATCTTAATTTAATGGGAGAAGAAAATTCATTTGTTTTGGTAGTTTTCTGTAATAAAATTTTAAGACTTTCCATTGATAGAAAGGCTGAAGGCGTTGGACCTATAGTAATTCCTTTAATGGAAGTATCAACCGTATCTAATTCAATATAAGGTATCAAAAAGCTATTGCCAGATTTAAAGTTTATAAGATTTTCTCCCAAATGAAAATCATACATGATGGACACTACAATTCTACATTCTTCTTCTGCTTCGAAACTATTGTTTTTACAAAATAGACAAAGCGTTAGTATGTCAAAAAACAACTCATTTAACCAAAATCCTCTGCTAGATTCCTCTTTAAATTTTTTATAATGGTGTTCAAGTAAACTATGAAAAGCCTCTTGTTTAAGCTCGTCTGAATAAATACATTCTTTTAATAGAATTCTACAGTTATGCAAAGATGGATCCTGACCGGATTTTGGGTCATAATGTTTAGTCTGATCTAAGATCAGGTTTTCGTTGAAATTAAAATGGATGGAAAATCCAAGAGCATTTTTAGTGTAAGATCTCCATTGACTCAAATCATCATCCTTTTTTGAGAGAGAAAATACAAAAGCACGATATGAGTTGACATTTAATTTTCCAAAAACATCATCTGTTATATTTTCATAATTAATATCCTTCCAATTGGATAAACTTCTGTCTATAGCTGATTTAAAAGAGCCAATAAATTTTTCTTCTTTATTAAATTTATTAAAGCGTTGAAGAAAAATTTCCAACCATCTAAATTTTCATGGAAATCATTCAAGAAGAAAATGTGTGAGCAATGGATTTTTCCATTCTCTACTATTCCTTTAAGACCTTCTGTAGATGTATAGTGATATAGATCGATGCCATATAAATCTTTGGGAAGTATTTGTTCTATTATATTAAAATCTTTATCCATCATTAGTTATTTAATTCGCGTTAGGGATTGAGCCATTGTGTGAGTTCTCCCGTCGTTTTATGCTTTCGTTAAGTGTGAAGAATTTTTCGGCGGGAAACGAGTGGCGAAAGCCCGGCCCGCAGGGAAACGCCCCAATCATTCAGTGTATAAAAACGAAACTTCAATTTTAATCTAACTGCTTCTCTGAAAAAATTTCCATCTCATCTTCATTGAAGATCTCAACATCAAATAAAAAAACCTTTGCTACTCCTGATCATTCATTCAGTATAACAAAGGCTTTCGTGCACCCGAAGAGATTCGAACTCCCAACCAACAGAACCGGAATCTGCCATTCTATCCAATTGAACTACGGGTGCAATTAGAACAAAGTTAGGTAAAAAATCCTGCACCGCAAGGTGTGAAAATTGAGAGCTGAAAACAGTAAACTGAATTAATCGGTTTTCAGTTTTTAGTTCTCAGTTTTCTCGTAATCCATAAAAAGTACCTAAAATGGGCTTATAAAAGCAGCTTTAATCCCAAAAATATACCCATATTTGTACTTTATTATACCTCTCACAACTATAAATTACTTATAAACAATGGCAAATTACTTCAATACACTTTCGCTTAGAGAGAAGTTAGATCAACTGGGCGTATGTGAATTCATGGACAGCAGCGAATTCGCTGACGGCGTGAAAGCACTTAAAGGCAAAAAAATCGTTATCGTGGGTTGCGGTGCGCAAGGCTTGAACCAAGGCTTGAACATGAGAGATTCAGGTTTGGATATTTCTTACACGTTGAGAAAAGAAGCCATCGCTGAAAAAAGACAATCTTGGAAAAACGCAACAGACAATAAATTTACGGTTGGTTCTTACGAAGAATTGATTCCTTCTGCAGACCTGGTGATCAACTTAACGCCTGATAAGCAACATACATCAGTAGTTACGGCTGTGATGCCATTGATGAAAAAAGGCGCTACACTTTCTTACTCTCACGGATTCAACATCGTGGAAGAAGGTATGCAAATCAGAAAAGACATTACGGTGATCATGGTGGCTCCTAAGTCTCCGGGATCTGAAGTAAGAGAAGAATATAAAAGAGGTTTCGGTGTGCCTACATTGATCGCTGTACACCCTGAAAACGATCCGGAAGGAAAAGGATGGGATCAGGCAAAAGCGTATTGCGTAGCTACTGGTGGAGATAGAGCAGGGGTATTGAAATCCTCTTTCGTGGCGGAAGTAAAATCAGATTTGATGGGTGAGCAAACCATCCTTTGTGGTTTGTTGCAAACCGGTTCTATCTTGTGCTTCGACAAAATGGTAGAAAAAGGAATCGATAAAGGATACGCTTCTAAATTGATCCAGTACGGATGGGAAGTGATCACGGAATCATTGAAACAAGGTGGTATCACAGCTATGATGGATCGTTTGAGTAATCCAGCGAAAATCAAAGCGTTTACAATCTCTGAAGAATTGAAAAAAATCATGCGTCCATTGTTTCGCAAGCACCAGGACGATATCATTAGCGGTGAGTTCTCTCGTATCATGATGGAAGACTGGGCAGCGGGTGACAAGAACCTATTGTTATGGAGAGCAGCGACAGGTGAAACAGCCTTCGAAAAAACGCCTGCAGGTGACGTGAAAATATCTGAGCAAGAATACTACGACAACGGTTTGTTGATGGTAGCCATGGTAAGAGCCGGTGTTGAATTGGCATTCGAAACGATGACTGAATCTGGTATCGTAGAAGAATCTGCTTACTACGAGTCCTTGCATGAAACTCCATTGATCGCTAACACGATCGCTCGTAAGAAGTTGTTCGAAATGAACCGTGTCATTTCTGATACAGCAGAATACGGTTGTTACTTGTTCGATCACGCTTGTAAGCCTCTTTTGGCTGACTTCATGAAGAAAGTAGATACGGACATCATCGGTAAAAACTTCAACGCTGGTAAAGACACTGGTGTTGATAACGTAACATTGATTAAAGTAAACGAAGTATTACGTTACCATCCGATCGAAATCGTTGGAGAAGAATTGCGCGCAGCTATGACTTCTATGAAGCAAATCAGTACAGTAGCTTAAAACATGGTGGTCAGTGATCAGTTAAAGAGTCCCGCTATGCGGGACTCTTTTTTTATTGTAAATAATAGTTAAGTGCTCATTATCAGTTGTTTTTTATAAGTCTGGAAATTTTTTCTGGCCAATGATCAATGATCACTGACAACTTTCTCCTTTTTTTTTCGTTATATTTAAACATTTCCATGAGACTCTTTTACATCTACATATCACTGCTCTTTTTTACGGCTTGCTTGGCTGCACCTTCTGTTGCAGTACTGAGTAATCTTAAAGTCAAAGACACGAAAGTCGCTAAAATCTTCGATATGGAAGAAGAAGATGCACGCGACAGTGATTCGGAAACAGAAACAGAGAACAAAAATAATCCGGAAGAGAAATTTTTTAAACATATAATGGATTCCATTGACCTGCCTGTCATGGAAACAGTGACCTTGATTCACTTTACACCTTTTCAATTTCAACTTCCAGATACCACCAGAGAACAATTGACACCGCCTCCCCGGGGTTAAATGATTCCATTTAATATATTCTGGTTTCTACATTCACCTTATTTTATATGTTATCAACTACAAAAAAATACAGCTTATTCACGGAGCTGAAAGCAGGCATTGTAGTCTTCATCATTGCGCTTCCTATTTGTCTGGGAATTACCGGCCAAGGCGTGCCGGCATACTCCGGTATCCTGGCTGCGATGATTGGGGGCATTTTTGTCACCTTGCTGAGTGGATCTAAACTTACTGTTACGGGTCCTGCTGCCGGACTTACTGCTACCGTTGTAGCAGGTATTGCTACGCTTGGGAAATTCGAATACTTTCTTGCCGCTCTGTGTCTTGCCGGTGTCATTCAAATGGCATTTGCCGGTTTGAAAGTAGGAAGCATAGCACATTACTTTCCTTCTTCTGTTATCAAAGGATTCTTATCGGCTACCGGACTGATTCTGATATTCAAACAGCTTCCTCACATCATTGGTGACGATAAAGATGCGGAAGGAGATTTATCCTTCTTTCAGTCTAATGGTGAAAATACATTCAGTGAAATTTATCGCATGTTTGATTACATGGATACAGGCTCTATGATTATTGGATTGGTCTCTGTCATATTGATGTTTGGATTGCTTCATCCGAGCATGCAGCGTATGCGTAGGACGGTGTATGTTCCTATTTCATTATTGGTTGTAGTGGTTGCGGTTTTGCTCAACGTAGGTATTGAAAAGTACTTTCCACAATGGCTCATTACACCTACACATAAGCTAAGCGTGCCTGTCTTTGAAGGCTTTGATTCATTGTTCCATTTCCCTGATTTTAGTATGATTCTGCATCAGGATTTATGGTTATTGGCTCTTGTCATTGCAGTCATGACTAGCATGGAAGGCTTGTTGAGTTTAGAAGCAATCGACAAATTGGATCCTGATAAAAACATTTCACCACCCAACAGAGAACTCTTTGCACAAGGTTTAGGCAATACGTTGTGCGGGTTGATTGGAGGTATTCCTATTACAACTGTTGTGCTAAGAAGTTCCAGTAAGATCAATGCGGGAGGCCGGACAAAAGGTTCAACCATTTTACATGCTGTTATACTGTTAGCAGTTTTACTATTTATACCAAATATCCTGAGCATGATTCCCATGTCGGCATTGGCAGCGATCTTGTTGTATGTTGGTTATAAATTGGTATCGATCGGCGTTATACGTACCATGTACAAGGCAGGCTGGTCTCAATTCTTGCCTTATGTGGTGACGATTGTTGTGATGATGACGACAGGAATCTTTCCCGGCATCGTAGCAGGTTTGTTAGTTGCTATATTCTATATTTTGAAGAACAACTTGAAAATGCCTTATAAGATTTCTTCCGCGCCTATTGAAGGAAGGATTTATACTTTAATCACTTTAGCGGAAGACGTCACATTCCTAAATAGAAATAGTTTTCAGGAAGCACTTTACAAATTGCCTGAAGGATCAAAGGTAATCATAGACGGTAGTTTTAATAAAAATATTGATCCAGATATATTAGAAATCATCCAGGCCTTTGTTCATAAAAAGGACGTTAGAAAAATTGATGTAGAATTAATTAATTTATAACATTAAAAAATAAAAAATATGGAAAAGCATTTAAATTTATTAAACGGAAATAAAAGATGGGCATTGGCTAAAGTACAAGATGACCCTCAATTCTTTACCAGGCTTCAAGCGATACAAAGACCTGAATACCTTTGGATCGGATGTTCCGATAGTCGTGTACCGGCAAATGAAGTAACTAATACCGCTCCTGGAGATATTTTCGTACACCGCAACATTGCCAATATGGTAGTGCATACAGACATGAATTTACTAAGTGTATTGGATTACGCTGTAACGGTATTAAAAGTAAAACACGTGATCGTTTGTGGTCACTACGGCTGTGGAGGTGTGAAAGCAGCCATGGAGAGCCAATCATTTGGTTTTGTCGACAGTTGGCTGAGAAATATAAAAGATGTCTACGTTAAACACTTCAAGGAATTAGAAGCAATAGCTGACATAGAAAGTAGATCGGATCGATTGGTAGAATTGAATGTGATTGAACAAGCTCGTAATCTTGCTAAAACTAAAATCGTGCAACGCGCCTGGAAAAATAATGAATTGAAAGTTCATGCCTGGGTATACGGATTAAACAACGGCATCATTAAAGATTTAGATGTTGTTTACAATGAAGTGTCTGACATTGATAGCATTTACCGTTACAATAACTTACAGCCTACAGATCAAATTTAGAAAAAATCCCGCTCTCACAGAGCGGGATTTTTTTTATTCTGTAAACTCAATTACCTGAGCGCTGACAGTAACTGTAATTTTACTATAGAGAAAGCAAACACCGCCTTTGTGCACATCTGTTGTGGTGTAGATCAATGCTTTTGAAGTGCCTGTCAAATTCGCTTTCCCAACCATATCAGCCGTTGCCATATTGATGAGGTCTTTGTTCTTCAGCCCTCCAATATTAAAATAATAGGTAGCAGATGCTGTTCCCGTTACTCTTTCTAATACTTTAAAGTTTTTCTTGGCGAGTTCTACATGTGTTACATTGCTGTTTTTGTTGGTAAACAATGCCATGTTAATCCCACAACTGTTTAATAAAACAGCAAGGATAGATAATGATAAAATGATTTTTAGGTTTTTCATAGGTCAGATGAGGGTTAATGATACAATAGCATACGCAATAGGTATACCAGTTTATTTAACAAATGATATCTTTTATTGTTCGGATGAGCAGAGAAATATATAAGATGCTTTCTTCTTATTCCCCTCTATTTTTAATCATAGTAAATCATTGTTTTCATTCAATCATTCTAATCATAGTCTTCGTTTCGGTTTATACACACGCTTGAATTGCATACTAGTATTACCAAAGTTAATAAGCAGCCTCATGTCTAAGCCATATGCTTCAAGCTAATTGATGGCGTGCGCTAAATGAACATCTTCCATTTTTATCACTGCTTTGAGCTCCAGCATGATCTTTTGCTCAACGAAAAAATCTACTCGTCTTAATCCTACTTTTTCTCCTTTATAAAGAATAAGCATTTCATGCTCTCTACTAAAATGCAATCCTTGCTTAGTCATTTCAATAGCCATGCATCGTTGATATATAACCTCCTGAAATCCATTTCCAAGTGTCCTATGTACTTCCATAGCACAACCTATAATCTTTGCCGTTAAAGCGCTTTCCGCATATTTATCATTAATCATAAAAAAAAGGAAAAAATAAAGATAAAAAACAAAAACTCCAGAATTAAAGCAATTAAACTCTGGAGTTAGAAGAATAATTAAGCGAAGCTTAAAATCATAGTGTTCATTCAATCATTCATAATCATAGTACAGACACTTACAGCAGTTTATCAACCGCTGCCATCACCTTATCATAGTCCGGTTCCTGTGCGATCTCTGGCACCAGCTCGGTATAACGAATCACATTTTGTGCATCAACAACAAATACAGCACGTGCAGATAATCCTTTCATTGGTCCATCTATAATTTCCGTATTGTATTTTTGAGAAAATTCGTTGTAGCGAAAATCAGAAGCACTCACAATATTTTTAATGCCTTCCGTTTCACAGAAACGACGCATGGCAAATGGTAGGTCTTTAGAAATAACTACTCCTGTTACATTTGTTTTGTCAGCCAGCTTCTGGTTGAATTGTCTTGTTTCTATAGCGCATACGCCTGTATCCAAACTGGGAACAGCAATGATCACTTTTATTTTACTTCTTTCTTCATATAGAGAGGAATCAGATAAGTCTGTTTTGACAAATTTAAAATCAGGAGCAGTGCTTCCTACAGCTGGCAGATCTCCTTTTATGTTTGTTGTATTTCCTTTTAAGGTAACTTGTGCCATGAGCTTTTTTGTAGTTTAATAAAATTCTATTGTTGTATTTCCTGCACTCTTTTTTTGAATTCTGTAGGGTGGTATATATCTACAAATATTTCCTTGGTACCACCTGTACCTGTAAATTCAAGGGAGCCGTAACCCAGCATACGTCCCATTATACTTTGTCTCACGTTAACGGTTTCCAGTTTGCTGATGTTCATTTCAACAATCTTTCTGGAAATTAAACCCGTCTTGATAATGATGCGTTTGTTGGTAACGGCAAACTGATCTGTAGCTCTTTGAATCATAGGAATGATAAACAAAGAGAAGATAGATTTCAAACTAAAAAAGATGATCCAATGGTAAGTGGTTTTATATACGACTTGTTCATCGGTGATCAAATTATGTTCTACGTATCCCATATTTTTTTCTGTGTTGAAGGAGACTAAAAATAGGAATTAATTTCCTTTTATTATAAAAGAAATCCCTGAATCCTTTTTTATGATCGGATTCAGGGATTGTCCATAACTTGGATGAGTATTAATTCATCGACCAGATGCTTGCTGTCAGTACCGTAGCAAAGGCTACCCAGGCGATGTAAGGAATAAATAAATAGGCTGCTAAAGGTCTAATTGGCTTTACTATAAAATAGTAAGTAATCATTAATCCCAGCATGATGATCATGTCTATCAAAGCAAAACCGATAAGGTGTAATTTGAAGAATAGTAGACTCCATAATGCGTTTAATCCAAGCTGTACAACGAAGACTACAATGGCTAACGTCTTGTTAGGATGATGCGTTTTTAGTACATAAAACAGAGATACTGCCATCATGGTGTAAAGCGCAAACCATACAGGAGCAAATACCTCATTGGGTGGATTGAAAGAAGGTTTATGTATGGTTTGATACCATCCTTCCACACCATTCATGGTAAAGTTAGAACCTAACCATGCTGCTGCTGCACATAATCCAAAACATCCCACGATAAGCAGGAATAAGTTTTTTACGGAAAGTTCACTAGGGGTTGTGGTTGTAGTTGCCATAGTCGTAACGTTTGGTCTAATGAATGAATATCAAAACTTACGCCATTCTTTTAAAAACACAACATACAGTTCATTCGTGCTGTTCAACTGTAAAACACCGATAAGCACTGAGTAAAAAAATCAACACAATGAGTAGTTAAAAGCCCCGAATTATAACCATTTCTTTCGTTTAAACCAGAAATAAATACTGATCGACAGAACAACCATGAAAAGCCATACTGCCGGATATCCCCATCTTTCATTTAACTCAGGCATGTATTGAAAATTCATTCCATAGACACCGACAATAAATGTTAAAGGCATAAAAAACACAGAGAGAATGGTGAGGATTTTTACTACTTCATTGGTTTTTTGTGCGGATAAAGAAATGTAAATGTTTAATAAGTTAGTGATGTCATCTTGAATCTGATCATAAATGGTGATAAGCTTGACATGCAAATCTTTCAAGTCTTGAAGGTAAGGATTGGCTTCGTTATGATGATGTACTTGACTGATGATCTCTGTAGTCAATACTAATACTTTTTTACTGACACTGGCTTTGTGTTTAATGTAATAAAGCTTTTGCTGCAGGTTAGAAATAGTATCCTGAAGAAATATTTTTTGTTCGTAATCATCCATGATATCTGAGAGCAGCATTCCAGGTTGTTCAAAGGAATGAAGGGAATACCAAAGGATTTGTGTGATCAATTCCTGTGTACTCAGATTACATTCGTGTAAGCAATATTTCTCTTGAATGTCTTGGAGAAACGGTTGTACCTGACGGTGTATCGTAATGATAAATTTATCGGAATAAAATACAGCTACTTTGCTTGTTAGGTCTTGTATCGTATGTGGATTGATATCTTTCTTGGGAGAAAAAGTCCGAACGATAATGAAGTTGTAATTGTCTCCTCTTTCGAACTTAGGCAAGTGACCTGCTTCCAGACAATCTCTGACCGTATAGCGGTGCAAATCATATTTTTGTGCCAGAGAGAACAGCTCTTCTTCAGAAGGTTCATAAACGTCTACCCAATCAAAAGGAGCAGCTTCATTGCGACTAAGAAAGGTTTGAATCATGAATTTTATAAGGCTTTATTTCCTAACCAATATACAAAAGATACGCCAATAAAAAAGCGGGGTGAGATGAGAAATGAGAGGAGATAGAGGTATGATTCTCATCTCTCATCTCACATTTCTTTTTTCTAATAAATATTCCTTACTTTTAACTAAACTCATATTTATTATGCCTCACATCGCCATCTTATCAGCTAGCGTTCGCACAGGAAGAGTCTCGCATCGAGTGGCTCTTTACTTGCAAAATTACATAGCCGAACAAACTATGTTTTCAACAGAACTTTTGGATTTGCATCACTATCAGTTTCCGATTTTTGACGAAAGATTGCAGTATCAAAAAAATCCTTCTCCTCAAGTAGTAGAATTTGCGGATAAGATTCTTAAAGCAGATGGTGTCATCATCGTTACTCCGGAATATAACGGAGGTTATCCTGCTAGCTTGAAGAATGTTATTGATCTTTTGTATAAAGAATGGCAGCATAAACCGTTAGCGGTAGCTACTTGTTCTGACGGGCCCTTTGGAGGCACGCAGGTCATTACATCTCTTGCTTTTACTTTTTGGAAAATAGGAGCATGGTTAGTACCGGGAAAATTTCAGGCTTCGAAAATAAAAGAAGCATACAATGAAAACGGAAATCCTGCTAATAAAGAGGCATCAGATAAAGCCGCTGCAGGGTTTTTAAAGGAGTTGACCTGGGCAATGGATTTAAACAGCAAAAAGTAAGGGGATTAAAAAGCAGCAATGATTATTTGCTGCTTTTTAATCTTCCTATGTTGATAAACAGCACGGAAAATCCAAGGAACACAATCGTTACACCAAGACTGTTAAGCAAGACTTGTTTATAGCCTAGCTTGGTGACATCCATGAAAGGGTAGGGATAGAATCCTGATAAATATCCTCTTCCGATAATACACAAGCAGTACACTAAGGGATAGATCAACCACAGAAAAAAGGCGTTCCACTTTAATTCTTTTCTCGCCAAAAACAACGCCCAAAAAATTAAGAATAAAATGGGTATAATAGTATGCAACAATTCATCTACCACGCGTTGCATACCCACCGGTTGCCATAAAGCGCGAAGTATAGCATTGTAAATAACTCCTACCGCAACGATGTATACAGTAGTTGCTGTGCCTACCGAAGGACGCGAAAAGAATCGCCCCCATGCTGTAGAAGGTACTAATACCAGCGATGTGGTGTATACCGCTACCAACAGGTTGGTCAGGATGGTGAAGAAACTGAAGTAGCGGATAATCGTTTCTGGAAGGGGAGTCACATTTTTCTCTGCCATTAAAATGAACTGAATGATTAACGCAAACCAGGCTAAAGTTCCGATGAAGACTGCTAATACTTTAATGGGGAAAGAGGGTGTCGTCATTTTTGTGATTTTACAGTTAATATAATGAATCAATAATTGTATAAAGTGTAGTCGGAATTGTTAAAGACTATAAGCTGTTCATGGCAATGTGCCTTTGATGCAACATGTAATTGTTTTGTAATTTCATGTTGCGGCAATACTCTGATTCTAATGGATACGATCCGTTATTTTTATCTGTGGCAATGGTGTTATTGTAAATGATCTTTCCTTCATGATCAATGATCCATAGTTCAATTTCAGTATAAGGTCCACAGATCATATTGCCGGGTATCACACGAATATTGCTGAGGCCTGTTAAAGGATAAACGATTATTGAATCCGGCAACTGAAGAATGTTGGGTTGCACAATCACTTTGATTAAATTAAAACGCTCTTGAATTACAGTGTAAGGTGTTTGTCCAAATGACACATGACTCAGAAAAAGTAAAGCGGGTAAAAGAATGAGCTTTCGCATAAAAGGATACGTGGTGTTTAATCTGCCATCAAGTACAATTGAATTTAAACAATAATTCTAAAGGAATTATGAAGTGTGTAAGAGAACCTGACAAATTTCTATAATAGAAATAGAAATGCATAAAAAAAGCCTCTGATAACGTCGTATCAGAGGCTTTTTATGAGATCGAGAATTACTTAGCGATAGCTTTAGCAACAAGGTCAGCAGCGTCTTTCAATACGATGGCTGATTGTACTTTCAATCCAGATTCGTTGATGATACGAGCGCCTTCTTCAGCGTTGGTGCCTTGCAGACGAACAATGATTGGAATCTTGATATCACCGATTTTTTTGTAGGCTTCTACCACTCCGTTGGCGATACGATCGCAACGAACGATACCACCGAATACGTTGATCAAAATCGCTTGCACGTTTGGATCTTTTAGGATGATACGGAAACCAGCTTCTACTGTAGTCGCGTTAGCTCCACCACCCACGTCCAGGAAGTTGGCAGGATGTCCACCAGACAACTTGATCACGTCCATGGTAGCCATTGCCAGACCTGCTCCGTTTACCATGCAACCTACGTTACCGTCCAGTTTTACATAGTTCAGGTTGCTTTCACCCGCTTCTACTTCCAAAGGATCTTCTTCGGCTAAGTCACGGTAGGCGTACAAGTCAGGATGACGGTACAAGGCGTTATCATCAATGGATACTTTTGCATCTACGGCCAGTATTTGTCCGTCTGATGTACGAAGCAATGGATTGATTTCAAATTGAGAAGCATCCGATGCCTGGTATGCTTTGTATAATTTAGGAAGAAAGCTTACAAAATCTTTGAAAGCCGCTCCTGAAAGACCTAATTGGAAAGCGATTTTACGCGCCTGAAAGCCTTGCAAACCTACTGCAGGATCGATCCACTCGCGGAAAATTTTATCCGGTGTAGTTTCTGCAACATGTTCGATGTCCATTCCACCTTCTGTACTGGCGATGATTACATCACAAGATTTAGCGCGATCCAAAAGGATAGAAAGGTATAATTCTTTCGGCTCCAATTCTCCCGGTGCATACACATCGGCAGCTACTAATACTTTACTTACCAATTTACCTTCAGGACCTGTTTGAATGGTCACCAAGGTATTGCCAAGCATCAGTTTGGTTTTTTCTTTTACTTCATCAAGGGTTTTGGCAATCATTACCCCACGATTTTCAGTACCTACGAATTTTCCTTTTCCGCGGCCTCCGGCGTGAATTTGCGCTTTGATGACAAAAATCTTTGTTCCGGTTTGTTCCTGCAATTTTTTAGCAGCTTCAACCGCAGCTTCAGGACTTTCCGCCACAATGCCTTCTCCGATTTTTACACCGTACTTTTTAAAAATTTCTTTGGCCTGAAATTCATGTATATTCATAAATATTCTTTTTTTTTGCTCTAATCTATACTATTTAAGCTTTATTTACAAATTGGATTTAGGTCCTCCGCAAGCCCATAAACATGGAAATTACGTCAACTCCCGAAATCGTTTTAAAAGCCAATGGCCTTATAAAGTCCTATGGTACGGTCAGTGTTCTTAAAGGCATTGACATAGAGGTGACTAAGGGCGAAATCGTTTCTATCGTCGGAGCCTCGGGTGCTGGTAAAAGTACGTTGCTCCATATTCTGGGCACACTGGATAATGCAGATGGGGGAAAAGTTTTTTTTCAGGGACAAGATTTAACATCCATTTCTGAGAAAAGCATGGCCGAAATCCGCAACAAGCACATGGGTTTTGTGTTCCAGTTTCACAACCTGTTGCCGGAATTTACCGCTTTGGAAAATGTCTATTTACCTGGTATGATCGGTGGCAAATCCGTCAACGTATTGGAGAAAAGAGCCAAGGAATTATTGGATTATCTAGGTGTTAGCCATCGTGCAGAAAGTAAGCCAGGCACATTATCCGGCGGCGAACAACAACGTGTAGCTGTTGCCCGTGCTTTGATCAATCAACCGGAAATTATATTTGCCGATGAACCGAGCGGTAATCTCGATTCTCAAAATGCAGAAGAACTGCATCGCTTATTTTTTCAACTAAGTAAAGACTTGAAACAAACGTTTGTGATCGTCACACACAACGACAAATTGGCTTCGGGTTCTGATCGTAAAATAGAATTGAAAGATGGCTTGGTGCTCCGCGTAACCAGTCCTTCTGCTGTACTTTAAATTTAACATGGAAACTACCAGCGAAATACTCCATCGTGTATGGGGCTATGATACTTTTCGCTCTGGTCAGGAAACAGTGATCAATGCTGCGATGACAGGGAAGGACAGTCTTGTACTCATGCCAACCGGTGGCGGGAAATCTATTTGTTACCAGGTTCCCGGCATCGCAATGGACGGCTTATGCTTGGTTATTTCTCCTTTGATCGCTTTGATGAAGGATCAGATCGATCGCTTGCAACAAAAACATATTCCTTCGGCTTGTCTGTTTTCCGGCATGGATCGCAGGGTTCAGGAAACAATCATGGACAGTGCGGTGAATGGCTTATATAAATTTTTATATGTCTCTCCAGAACGTTTGCGATCCGAACGTTTTATCGATCGCCTTAAGTATCTGAAAATATCTTTGGTCGCCGTTGACGAAGCGCATTGCATCTCCCAATGGGGACATGATTTCAGACCGGCTTATCAGGAAATAGGAGAGTTGAAGTATTTATTGCCTGAAGTGCCTTTCATGGCCTTAACAGCTACCGCAACGCTGCAGGTACAACAAGACATCATCGATTGCCTACACCTCAAAGCACCACAGGTTCAAGTCAACAGTTACATTCGCGATAACTTATCATACAGTGTTTTTAAACTGGAAGGCAAAAAAGAAAAATTAGTTTCGATCATCAAAGGTGCTGCCGGTACAGGTTTAGTCTATGTGCGCAGCCGACGCAAGACAGTTGAGTTAGCAAGATTTCTAAGTACACAAGGCATAAAATCAGGTGCTTATCATGCGGGTATGGACGCGGCGCAGCGCACGCAAATGCACAACGATTGGATGAAGGGCTATGTGCAAGTCATGGTAGCTACCAATGCATTCGGTATGGGCATTGACAAAGGAGATGTACGCTTTGTGGTACACGTCGATTTACCGGATGATTTAGAATCGTATTATCAGGAGGCCGGTAGAGCAGGACGCGATGGTAAAAAGGCTTACGCCGTTTTGCTGTATGATAATTCCGACATTTTGAATTTGACAGAGCGTATTAATTCTTCTATTCCAGAAGCGGATTTGATTCGTAAGGTATATCATTTCCTGGGTAATTATTTTCAATTGGCTGTAGGCAGTGGGAAAGACGATTCCTTTCCTTTGGGCCTTGATGCCTTTGCGACTTACAGCAAGTTGAATGCTTTTGATATCGCTAAAACATTTCGCTGGCTGGAACGCATGGAATATTTGCAATTCAATGGAGCCATGTTTGAAACTTCTCGCGTACAAGTACGTGTATCTTATCATGACTTGTACGAGTTTCAGTTAAAAAATGAATTGTGTGATCCCATTATCAAATGGCTGTTGAGACAATTTGGCGGAGAGTTGTACAACAATATGATTTTTGTGCACGAAGATAAAATAGCCGCAGCTATTCATACGGGAAAATCGGAAGTGATCCGCTTATTCCAATACATGCATAAAGCAGGTGTTGTGTATTATGCACCGGCATTGGATCAACCGTCTGTTACCTATTTACAACCAAGACAGGAAACAGAAACATTATTCGTGGACGAATTGTTTTTAGAACAACGTAAAAAACTGTTGTTACAAAAAGTACAAACAGTCATTCATTACGTATCGAGTCAATCAAGATGCCGGTCCGCTCAACTCGTAGAATATTTCGGAGAACACAATGCCAATGTGTGTGGGATCTGTGACCATTGCCTGGAACATAAAAAGAAGGGTGTAATCGTTACCGAACAGGATGTATTGGATTGTTTGGCTATTGAATCTTTGTCGATCGATAGCCTCTTGGTCAAGCTTCCACAATCGGGTGAACAAGAGATCCTGCAGCTGTTAAGATTACTAGAAGACAAAGCAGCGATCGAGAGAGAAGGATTGA
>JACMQM010000357.1 GCA_014376985.1 Cytophagaceae bacterium
AATTGCATATAGAATATAGTATATGCAGTACCCCAAGCCACACGTGACATCCAATTATCTGCCAATTTTTCTAAGGCGCTCCAGTAAGGAACACCTTTAATAAATTTAGGATCTATATTTGCTCTATGGTGAAGAATATCATTGTAGGTATTTTTTGTCTGCCACATCATATGAAACAAGTTCCTGGAATAAGAAGGAGAATGCGGATCCAACTCTGTATCAGCATATGCATGATGCATGCGGTGCATGACACCATAAGCATAAGGACTCAAAAACGAAGACCCCTGAAATACATAGGTAAGAATATAAAAAAACTTTTCCCATCCTTTAGTCATTGTAAACATGTGGTGTGCAGCATAACGGTGTAGGAAGAAGGTCTGAGCAAATAAAGACAAATACCAATGAGCGATAAAGAATATTATAATAACCATACACTAAATAACTTTTGAAAACTGAACAACTTTTTTCTCTTTGGACTGTAAATAAGCATCCAAAGCCATACATACATTTCTAATAAACATTTTTCCTAAAGGTGTCACCTTCAATGAAAAATAATCGGTTTTTATTAATCCATCTTTTTCTAATTCTCTCATGTTAAGAAGTGCTCTGAACAAGCTCATGCAGGATTCGTTTGTTCCATACCAACTGGTCTCCTGCTTACACATAATATTTAAGATATGCTGTTTCAGAACAAGATCTTCCTTAGTAAGTACATGACCACGAAATACCGGAATAGTACCCGCTTGTACGGATGAAATATATTCTTCTACCGTTTTTACATTCTGAGCATAGGCATTACCGATGTCACTGATCGATGATACACCAAGCCCAATCAACACCTCTGTCTGTTGAGTAGTATATCCCATAAAATTTCTATGTAGTTTTTGCTCGACGAAAGCTTTATACAAAGCATCCGTTTTTAAAGCAAAATGATCCATTCCTATTTCTAAATAACCTGCTTTTTCTAACATACGTCGACCGCATTCATACAATGACCTTTTCTCTTCATCGTCTGGCAGATCAAGCTCAGTAAATTTCCGCTGTCCTGGCTTTATCCAAGGGACATGAGCATAGCTGTAAAAAGCTATTCGATCTGGTTTAAGATGCTTCACTTTTCGGATGGTATGGGAGATACTTTGTAAAGTCTGAAGCGGCAGCCCATACAGGATATCAAAATTGATGGATGTATAACCGATACTTCTGGCTTCTTCTGTTACTTTCTGAACGGTATCAAATGACTGCACTCGATTGATGACATGCTGAACATGAGGATCGAAATCCTGAATACCAAAGCTCACTCTTCGAAAGCCCAGGTCATATAGCGTTTTCAAATGCAAAGGTGTTGTATTATTAGGATGGCCTTCAAATCCCAATTCAGCTTTAGGATCGAGAATGACATTCGCCGTGATGCCAAGTATAAGTCGCTCCAATTGGTATGCATCGAAGAAGGTAGGTGTTCCTCCGCCTAAATGAAGCTCTTTAATAACAGGTTTGACCTTCATTTTCGACAGGTACAAACTCCATTCTTTTAACACCGTATCTATGTACGCCTCTTCCACCGTATGATTGACAGTGATGCGTGTATTACACCCGCAAAATGTACATAGACTTTCACAATAAGGCAGATGAATATATACACTGATATCCTGCCAATCGTCACTAAACTTTTTTACAATTAGTTTTTCCCATTTAGCCAATCCGAAAGCATCATTATCCCAATAAGGAACCGTCGGGTAACTGGTGTACCTTGGCCCAGGTACATTATATTTCCTAATTAAAGCCTCTTTAGCTATTGCATCCATGCTAGTAACAGTTATAGAGTGATCTTTCTAACTCAACAGATATAATGGAAGGCATATGAATCTGTAGTCCTCTTAAAATTAATAATGCACCGACAGCAAAAATAAATATGGGGCTTAAATTATTCAGCCTATACTTCCATTTGTTGCTTAGTATGTTGCCAGCGTAAGAAACAGTTAGCATTAATGGAATAGTACCCAAACCAAAAGCGGTCATGAACAATGTTCCTGAAACAGTATCTCCAGCAGCCATAGCCCCTATCAATGCAGCATACACCATTCCACACGGCAATAATCCATTAAGCATTCCCAATATCACCATGTTGTAAGCATTTGCATGTTGGAAATAATAAGTAATAGCTTCCTTGATTTTTTGACGGAATGGCAAAGTGATTCTTGTGATGCATGAATATTGAAACGGCTGATAGACTACAATCATCGAAAGTATAATAAGTAAACCAGCTGTTATAGAAAGAACCTGTTGAAGACCTGCCAGTACAAAGAAAGAACCTATTGTACCAACCAGAAATCCTAAGATAGAATAAGTAATTATTCTGCCTACATTGTATAAAATATATTTCAATAATTTCAATCCCTTATTACGTGTACGCACGGGTAAAGCCATAGCAATAGGACCGCACATACCTAAGCAGTGCATGCTTCCTAATAGTCCCATGGTAAACGCAGCGTACAACAACATGTTAATAGATCGTGATATCCTTTTCGAAATAATATAATTTATCAGCCACTTTGTAATCGACTTGTACCTGATACAAACCCGCAAACAATTCTTTTTTTGAAAGGTGCACAGGCTCTCCATTTGTTGCCAATTTGAAAGTAATATCTTTTGATGCATCTGAAGGACGAAAGAGTAGAATCTTTCCAGTGATCGGTTGTGCTATAAACTCAGCAGGGAAAATCAAAATCAAACTTTCATTACTTTGTTTAAATACAATACTGCTCTTTAGCTGCTCATGATTCATCTGCTTGTTAATCTGAGATTGAAACTGTAATTCTTTTGCATAATAATCTTCTGTGACCAAATCGAAATTTTGACGGAAGGCAGCAATGACCATGCAAGTCATGAAACAAACAAAACAGCCTGTGATGATGGTTACTCTATATCCCCAGCTCATAATTTATATAGTTGTAAGTTGTAAGTATTTATAATATTATTATTTTTTACTAAGGGCTTGCACTGAGAGTTCGTATTCATTCTGTTTGCATACTTACAACTTCTTTAGTAAACAGGTCCTATAAACGTAGTAGAGAAAGTTTCCAGTTCTTTTGTACCAGCATACACACCCAGTTTAATATCTGTCTTAGTTTTTTTTATGTCTTTTTTGTCCAGGATAACAAAGGCAGCGGTCTCTACCATGCCTTGTGAAGGAACTACCAGGTCCTTACCTATGAGTTTTAATTCTCCTTTATCGGATAAGACTTTCACCTGCACGGCGATTTGACCGCTTGTTTTATTGATCATTTTAATGGTGTATAGATTACTGACCTTATTGTCATCCAAAGATTGATACAAAGTCCCAGGTGTACGAAGCATACTGGTTTCCACATCCGATCGAAAAACCAACAAACAAGAAATAAAGACTAACAGCACAACTAATACCGCAGTATATCCCATTATCCTCATCGTAAAACGAAACGGCTTGCCTTCTGCTACACCTACCTCTGAATCCATACGAACAAGACCTTTCGGCAATCCTACGGTTTTCATTACATGATCGCAAGCATCCATACAGGCAGTACAATTAATGCATTCCAACTGCGTGCCATTGCGGATGTCTATACCTGCAGGACAAACATGCACACAATGGTTACAGTCTATACAATCGCCTTTATCAATTTCTTTTCTTGATTCATGCATTTTAAACTTAGCACGCTTCTCGCCTCTTATATAATCATAAATAACAACCAACGATTTCTTATCTAACAATACACCTTGCAATCTTCCGTAGGGACAAATGACGGTGCATACTTGCTCACGAAACTTGGCATAGATCCAATAAAAAACAACAGTAAATACCAACAAGGCTGCAATCGTACCAAGCTGATCAGAGGGATTAGTGGTTAATATTTGTAATACCTTTTCAGAACCGATGATGTAACTCAGCAATAAATTTGCAATGGCAAAAGAAAGCAGAAAGAAGACGGCGTGTTTGACTGATTTTTTAAATACTTTTTCCGCATTCCAGTCCTGCTTATCCAGTTGCATGCGGTCTTTCCAATCCCCTTCAATCCAGTATTCCATTTTGCGAAATACAGATTCCATGAATATGGTCTGCGGACATACCCAACCACAAAATACCCTTCCATAAATAACCGTGAACAATCCGATGAAAATGACAAAGGCAATCATGATGAGCAAGAAAATATGAAAATCCTGTGGCCAGAATATTTTACCAAGGATGATAAACTTTCTGCTCAGTATATCGATCAACAATAAGGGCTCTCCATTTATTCTTACAAATGGGCCGCTGATCAACATCGCCAGAAACAACACTGACAAGGCGTTACGCCAATTGGTATATTTGCCTTTGGAGTTCTTAGGATAAAGCCAAATTCTTTTCCCCGACGCATCAGCAGTAGCCATAGTATCCCTGAACGAATGCTCTTCTGAATGTGCTTCAATATCGTTGTTAGGATTATTCATACTATTTAGAAACTACCTCTTTTTCTTCTTCGTATCGTTCTCCTTGTGCAGCTTTTGGATGATCAGGATGAGTGTCTTTCAGTGTGAGAATAAAACTTGTGACTTCCTGCATATTACCAGGACTCAACTGCGTTTTCCAGGAAATCATACCTTTTTGCGAAACACCGTATTTAATGGTTTTAAATACATTCTTCACTCCACCTCCATGCAACCAATACTCATCTGTGAGGTTCGGCCCTACGCCACCTTCACCGCCTTTACCATGACAGGCTGCACAATTTTGAAGAAACAATACTTTGCCACTTTCTATACGCACTGGCTCTGTCAGTCTCTTTACATTATTTTCATCTACACTATTGGCAGACCTCTTCATGTATTCGGCAACTTCTTTATCGGCCATTAACACTTCATGATTATACTCTTCAATCTGAAGTTTACCATAACCACTGAAGTGGTAGTAATAGAAGTATACTCCAGCACACACGATAGAAAGGTAAAACATGTACTTCCACCAAAGGGGGAGGTTATTATCCAGTTCGTGTATGCCATCATAATTATGATCCGTAAGAATAGAATGTTCATCTTCTACCGGTACAGCATCTGAAAGTTTTTTAATCAGATTAGAGAACAGTGGTTTTCTTATGGCTGCGGGGTTAAGTTCATTCATCAATACACGGAGCATATAGAGCATGTAAATCAATACAAGCAATACAAATGCACAGGTGCTAATGATCAGGATGTTTAATAAATCTTTAGGATCAGGGACACCTTCCGGCATTGCAGATCCAGCTGTTGCTAGTTCAGCAGACTCAGCCCAAGACAACAGAGGAATAAATAAACAGACCAATAAGAAGGCTAGTCTCAGGTATCGGTTAACGTGTAGCTTCATAATCGTTCGTAGGTTCAGTATTATCTTCCAAAGGAAGGTTCTGCATTTTGGTAATAAACTTCTTGTCACTTCTAATGACCCATATCAGCATCACGCAAAAGAACAGAAAGAATATCAGGAAGGAAATGATCGGATATATTTCAATATGACCGATGGTGGACAGATGCGATTTGACAAACTTTAGCATGTTGTTAGGGTTTAGTCTTTTTTAGTTTTATATCAATTCCCAAGCGCTGCAGATAGGCGATCAGAGCAATGATCTCTTTGTCACTTTTAATGGTAATGCCTGATGTTTGTAATCGTGCAGAAAACTCTTTGGCTTGCTGATCCAAATCCTTGTTGGCTATCTCTTCATATCCTTCCGGATAAGGAACACCCAATGTTCTCATGGCACTAATCTTTGCACGAGTAGTTGTCGTATCCAATTTTTTCTCAAACAGCCATGGATAAGAAGGCATGATCGATCCAGGGGACATACTTTCCGGGTCCAACATGTGATTGTAATGCCAGGAATCAGGGTACTTCCCTCCTATGCGATGCAAGTCAGGCCCTGTACGCTTGGAACCCCATAAGTGCGGGTGGTCGTAGACAAACTCACCTGCTTTGGAATACTCACCGTAGCGTGCGGTTTCAGAACGGAACGGGCGAATCATTTGCGAGTGGCAATTGTTGCAACCTTCTTTGATGTACACATCTCTACCCTGAAGCTCTAAAGAAGTATAAGGTTTTACACTGGCAATGGTAGGAATGTTAGACTTGACAAGAAACGTTGGAACCATTTCTACTAAGCCGCCAATAAGGATTACCAATAAACTAAGAATCATCAATTGTACAGGTCTTCTTTCTATGGCACGGTGCCAGTGTTCTTTGGGATCAGCAATTTCTTTGGTAAGAGGTGAAGCTTGTGCTTCTTCATTGGCAACGAAAGATCCAACCTTCGCTGTCATGAATAAGTTGTAACACATCGTCACTGTACCTGCTATATACATCGCTCCACCTAAAGCTCTCAACATGTACATCGTCTTCAGCTGTGTCACTGTTTCCAGGAAGTTAGGGTATGCCAATAAGCCTTCTTGCGTAAACTCTTTCCACATCAAACTTTGTGTAAAGCCTGCCCAATACATGGGTAAAGCATAGAATACAATTCCTAATGATCCGATCCAGAAATGGAAATTACCTAAACGCTTAGAATACAATTCTCTTCTGTAGAGTTTAGGGATTAACCAATACAACATACCGAAGGTTAAAAAACCATTCCAACCTAAACCGCCAACGTGTACGTGAGCAACGGTCCAATCTGTAAAGTGACTGATGGCATTTACATTCTTCAAAGAAAGCATAGGACCTTCAAACGTAGCCATACCATAGGCAGTGATTGCCACCACCATGAATTTCAAGACGACATCTTCTCTTACTTTATCCCATGCACCTCTTAAAGTAAGAAGTCCATTGATCATACCACCCCAGGATGGAGCAAGCAGCATGATGGAAAATACGACACCCAAAGATTGAGCCCAATCAGGAAGTGCAGTATACAAAAGATGGTGAGGACCAGCCCAGATGTAAATAAAGATCAGTGCCCAAAAATGTATAATGGAAAGTCGGTAAGAATAAACCGGACGATTGGCAGCCTTAGGAACAAAATAATACATCAGACCTAAATACGGTGTAGTGAGGAAGAATGCCACTGCATTGTGTCCGTACCACCATTGCACCAAGGCATCCTGCACACCGGCATACCAAGAGTAACTTTTAAATAAAGTAACAGGCAGCTCGAACGAATTAACCAGGTGTAAGACAGCTACGGTGACAAAAGTGCCAATGTAAAACCAGATGGCTACATACAAATGTCTTTCTCTTCTTTTAAGAATGGTAGCAAACATATTCCATCCAAATACTACCCAGATAATAGTAATGGCGATGTCTATCGGCCATTCCAATTCTGCATACTCTTTACTGGAGGTATAACCTAATGGAAGCGTCAATACAGCAGAAAGTATAATCAGTTGCCATCCCCAGAAGTTAATCTTACTCAGGAAATCGCTGTACATTCTTGTCTTACATAAACGTTGCAAAGAATAATACACGCCTGTAAAAATACCATTACCGACAAAAGCGAAAATCACCGCATTCGTATGCAGCGGACGGATACGTCCAAAGGTTGTATACTCTAAACCAAAATTGAGCGCTGGCCACACCAGCTGCAACGCAGCCGTAAGACCGACCAACATACCAATAACACCCCATATCATGGTGGCAAAGGCAAAATTCCGAACAATCGTATTGTCGTACGAAAACTTCTCTACTGGCAAATCACTTTTCATCATTGTTTTTGGGTTTGGTTTTATCTTCGTATAGCATCCGCACAGAAGGTGAATAGTCATCTTCAAACTGCCCGTCCTTTATGGCCCACAAAAAGGCTCCTAAAAAACTTCCGGCTACCAGAAGACTTAATGATATCAGAAGAAATATAACGCTCATCTTTTTAATTAATAGTCAAAGAAACTGCTTTATCGTTTAAATGGATATGACAACCCTTACCAGAAAAAATGATTGTTGTCAGTTTTAGTTTAATGCTTATGTGTAAATCTTGAGTGGTGTGAATTTTAGATTAGAGTGTTATGGCAAAGATTAGAAAGCGAAGCTGTTGCGAAATTAAGAATAGGGCGTTCCCTTCGGGCCGGGCTTTCGCCACTCGCTTCCCGCCCATCAAGCATAATAGTAATCCAATTCCACTAGCGGCGGGAGAGCTCAAACAATGGCTCAATCCCTAACGCGAGCATCCGACTTTTATTCCTCCATCTTAGCGTATCGTTACTTTAACTTATACTTTTTAGCCAGCAAATTACTGATCAGTGTAACGAAGACAACAATAGAGACTGAACTTAAAGGCATAAGAACTGCTGCGGTCAAGGGTTTCAACAAACCCAAACAGGCAAAGCTCAATCCGATGATGTTATAAAAAAGAGAAATGAGAATGCTCCACCGAACAGTAGTCACACACGCTTTGGCATAACCTATAAAATCAGGGAGACGATGCAATTGCTCCGCTTCCAATATGGCATCGCAAGCCGGTGAAAAATTGGCACTGGAATCTGATACCGCCACACCACAGGTGCTGGATAGCAAGGCCCCAGCATCATTCAGCCCATCTCCGATCATGAGTGTGCGATGAGACAATTCCAACGTCTTAATGTAATGCAACTTATCAGCAGGAGATTGTTGAAACGTTATAAAAGCCGGTGCAAAGTAATGCAACATCATTTGCTTATCTGAATCAGTATCTCCTGATAACAAATGCAAAAAAAACTTTCTATGTAATATTCTCAACATGTTCGGTACGCCATCCCTGTATATATTTTTGAAGGTGTAACGTCCTTTAATTATTCCATCGATACGAACATAAACCTCTGTTTCTTCCTGAGTCTCCACATCAGCAGGTATATCCAAAAAAATGCCTGATCCTATACTTATCCTTACCCCATCTATAACTCCAGAAATCCCTTGCCCTATCTTTTCTTCAAAACCAATTACAGGTAATACTTGTCTCTTTAAATGATGGTATAATAATTTGCTCAGAGGATGTCCTGAATGCAAAGCCAATGATTTTACATATTGCTCTTCTAATGTCGTTAATGAACCGGTTAAATGTACATCGGATACTCCTGCATAAGTGAGTGTCCCTGTCTTATCAAAAACCAAGGTGTCGATATCTGTAAGCTTTTCTATGGTAGCTGTATTTTTGAGATAGAATCCATTTTTGCTTAAAATGTTCATCGCATTTCCAAAACAAAACGGAATAGCCAAGGCCAGTGTACAGGGACAAAAAATAATCAACACAGATATTGCAGCATGAAGAGCCTTGGACACATCCGTAAAATACCAAAAGGAATAGGTTCCAATACTTAATATCAATACAACGATCGTAAAATAAAGAGCTACGGTATTCGTAAATTCAACAAAAGTCGATGCGGAAGTTTTACCTGATCGATCAGTATTCCATAATTGCGTCAGATAGCTTTCCGATACCTTTTTAAGTACTCTGACTTGTATGCTTTCACCAGACTGTCTTCCTCCTGCAAATAAGCGATCTCCGGTTTGTTTAGCCGATAGCTTCGATTCACCTGTTACAAAACTGTAATCAATATTGGCTGTACCTTTTTCTAATAGGCTATCAGCAGGGATAACATCCTGATTCCTGATTAAAATTAAATCTCCGGGAGAGATCTCTTTTAAGGCAACATATACTTCTTTGGCGTCTTTAATGACGGTAGTTGCAAGCGGAAAGTAAGATCTGTAATCTCTCTGAAATGAAATCGATTCGTATGTTTTCTGCTGATACCATTTACCAATCAGTAAAAAGAATATTAACCCGGTAAGTGAATCCAAATATCCCATGCCGAAGCCGGATGTAATTTCTAAAAGGCTTTGAACAAAGGCCGCAGTGAATCCTATAGCGATTGGAAGATCAATATTTACTGTTTTATTTTTAACCGCATTCCAGGCTGACCTGAAATAATCCGAAGCACTATAAAAAAAAACAGGCAACGACAAGATCAAGCTGAGATAAGAAAAAAAGGTTTTAAATTCTCCATTGAAATCGCCGAAGAAAGAAACATACTCCGGAATGCTAAGTAGCATGATGTTTCCAAAAGCAAAACCTGCAACGCCTATTTTATACAATAGTGCTTTATGCACAGACTTATGATTAACCGGTTTGCCTTCCAAGGTGATTTCAGGTCTATAACCTAACCTCTCCAACAAGGAAGCAATTTGAGCCAGTGAAACCTTATCCTTATTAAACTGTAGATCGAGCTGTTTCGTCTGAAAGACAATCGTGGAGCGGGTAATGCCGGGTTGGATCTTATCTAAATGTTCGAGTAACCAAATGCAGGAACTGCAATGCACCGAAGGAATGTAAAATGTAACACCGCAAATATTCCCCTCCTGAAAGTTAAGCAGCTGATCGGCTATGCTGACCTCGTCTAAAAATGCATATTCATTCATTTTACTCGTTCCTATCTTTTGTCCTGGATGATTTTCCAAAGCATAATAATCACACAAGACATGGTCGTTCAGTATTTCAAACACCGTTTTACATCCATTACAGCAAAATGCTTTCTCGTCAAGATAAATGTCATGATCACATGAATCCCCGCAATGGTAACAGGTTACTTTTTTATAATCAGCAGTTTGTATCATCAGATAGGCGTAAGACACATCAAAATAAATACATCTACAAGGAGCAAAGAATGACAATTATCATCTCTTACAGTAGTCTTTATCATGCGTTCATAAGAAGTGATAAGATACCTTTGATACTATGTTATCAAGCAGAAAAGAATATTTCTACGAAGTCGATCTTAAATGGAATTCGGAAAGAACAGGAACATTGAGTTCCTTGGGCCTCCCTGAAATAGAAGTCGTTACGCCACCTGAATTTACAAAAGGCCAGAAAGATAAATGGACACCTGAGCATATGCTGGCAGGTGCCGTCTCATCCTGTTTGATGACTAATTTTTTAGCCATTGCAGAAGGCTATCAGCTGAGCATCATAGCTTACAGAAGCCATTGCTTTGTTAAGCTCGAAAAAAAAGAAGGCAAGCTAAACGCGACAGAAATTTTAATCCGCCCCACCA